>CBHWAL010000349.1:0-5527 GCA_966111495.1 uncultured Achromobacter sp.
TTCAAGCTCAGCGAGGGGCTGCGGGAGAACATCTGGTTGTGCGGCGAACCCACCCAACACGGCCGCATCGGCGTCGAGGTCAATTCCGGGCTGATGATCATCGACGCGGTGGTGGCGGGATTGGGCATCGGCGAGCTGCCGACCCATATGGCGCCGGATCATCCCGAACTGGTTCGAATCTGGCCGGCACGCAGCGAGGCCTATGACCTGTGGCTGGTGATGCACGGTGACCTGAACCGCACGGCGCGCGTGCGAGCCGTGGCCGACGCGATTGTCGACGTGTTTGAAGAGAGCAATCAGCGGTAAGCCGAGGGTTGTGGCGCGGCGTGACTGGCGCTAAGGTTTGCTGGCCCGCAGAAAAACCATGACCTCAGGAGTTGCGCGTGTCCGATCTTTGGCGTTTGTCCGCAGTTGAGCTTGCCGCCCTTGTCCGCAAGCGTGAAGTGTCCGCCGTGCAGGCCGCGCAAAGCGCGCTGCAGCGGCTCGATGCCGTCAATCCCGCGATCAACGCGGTGGTGGATCACCGGCCCGAAGACGTGCTGGCGCAGGCAGCCCAGGTGGACGCGGCGCTTGCGCGCGGAGAAGATCCCGGCCTGCTGGCGGGCGTGCCCGTCACCGTGAAGGTCAATGTGGATCAGGCGGGCTTTGCCACGACCAATGGCGTGCGCTTGCAGAAGGACCTGATCGCCGAGCGGAACAGTCCCGTCGTGGACAACTTGCGGCGCGCGGGCGCGGTGATCGTGGGACGCACCAATACGCCGGCGTTTTCGCTGCGCTGGTTTACCGGCAACGCGCTGCATGGCGACACGCGCAATCCCCGCAACCCGGCGTTGACGCCCGGCGGCTCGTCCGGCGGCGCCGCATCCGCGGTGGCGGCCGGTATCGGGCATCTGGCGCATGGGACGGATATTGCCGGCTCGATCCGTTATCCGGCGTACGCGTGCGGCGTGCATGGCCTGCGTCCGTCGCTGGGCCGGGTGGCGGCGTATAACGCTGCGCTGCCGGAGCGGTCAATTGGCGGGCAGATCACGGCGGTGTCGGGGCCGTTGGGGCGCACCATCGCTGATGTGCGGCTGGGACTGGCCGCGCTGGCTGCGCCGGATCCGCGCGATCCGTGGTGGGTGCCCGCGCCGCTGACCGGCCCGGACGTGCCGAAGCGGGCCGCGCTGTGTTTGAACCCCGACGGCATGGACACCGATCCGGCCATCGTCAAGGCGTTGCAGGAAGCGGCGCGGCGGCTGAGCGAAGCAGGCTGGTCGGTCGATACGCTTGACGCGATACCCCCAATGCAGGAGGCCGCCGACCTGCAGATACGCATGTGGATGGCCGACGGCTATGACGCCATGGTGGCGGTAGCTGAAAAAGAGGGTGACCGCGGCGCGCTGGTGGCGCTGGCCGGGCAACGCGACAAGGCGGCAAGCGCCGATCTGACAAGCTTTTCAGCAGTGCTGACCCGCCGCGCGACGCTCACGCGCCTGTGGGAGGTGTTTTTTGCCGAGTACCCGGTGCTGCTGCTGCCGGTGTCGGCTGAACTGCCGTTCCCCGACAACCTGGACCTGGAGGGAGACGCGGCCTACGCGCGTGTCTGGCGCGCGCAGATGACCCAAATCGGCTTGCCGTTCATGGGCCTGCCCGGACTGTCCGTGGCCATGGGCAGCGCCATGAGCAGCGTGGGACCGAGTCCGGTGGGCGTGCAGGTGGTGGCGGGGCGATTCCGCGAAGACCTGTGCCTGGCTGCCGGCGAAATCATCGAGGCTGGGGGCGAGGCGGTCGGCATTGCGGAGCCGGCGCCTCGGTAACAGCGCAACGCGGCCTCAGCCGCCGAAGCGCACCTTCAACACGCCCAGGTCGCCGTATGTCAGTTCGACGTCCTTGTTCGCGGGCACGTCCAGAAAGCCCGCGTACGAACCGGTGATGACGTGCTGGCCTGCCATCAGACCCAACCCTTGCTCGCGCAGAAAATTGGCCAGCCAATACAGCCCGGCCTTGGGGCGGTCGTTGGGGTGGATGCCGGCGTGCTGCTCGACTTCGACGCCATCTACCGTCAGCGTGAGGGTCATGCAGCCGGGCGCCGCGTCGGGCGACGAGATGCGGGGACCCAGCACCAGCCCCTGATTGAACATGTGGTCCGCCAGCAGTTCGGGCAGGCTGGCATGTTCGGGGGACGCGTAGCGACAGCCCAGGACTTCGAGTGCCAGGCGAGCGTCGCCCACTGCGGCGTCGATTTCGGCTTCGGTGTAAGGGGTGTCGCGCGGCGGCAGGTCGCGGGCAAGCTGGAACGCGATTTCGGGTTCGATGCGCACGACGTCGGCGCTGGCGGCGACCGGGCCAGCCGCGGCGTCTGCCGTGCCTGACGCGTAAATGGGCGCCACGACGGTTTTTTCCGGTGACGGCAGCGCGCTTTTCCAGGCGGCGATGCTGTCCTGATGGGTGTCGCGCAGCAGTTCGGCCGTGCGCTGCTGCACGGCGAACGCCTGGCCCAGGGACTGCGGACGGCATTCGGCGGGCAGGCGCGGACCGGCGACGCCGGTCTGGCGCGCGGCGATCAGGAAGCGCGCCGCGTCGACGCTGCCGGGATAGTCTTCAAATTTGATCTGCATGCGTTCAGGCTCCAACGAACAGCATGATCCACAACACGATCATGGCAATCAGGCCCAGCCAGCACGAGCCCCAAAAACCGACGATCGGCCATTTCAGGGCGAGCGGAATCTTCTTGGGTTCGACGTGGGACAGCAGGTCGTTGGCGTTGCCGACCAGCCAGAACCGCGTGCCCGGAAACATCAGGCGGAAGAAATAATCCAGCATGATCGCGGCCTGGATTGCCAGCGGAAATTGTTTGAACGGCCGGTGCTGCAGGTACGGGTGCTTGAGCGCGGCGTTGACTTGCTTGGTCTTGACGAAGAACAGGACGATGCCGCTGATCGTGCAGGTGATGAAACAGAGCACGAAAAGGCTGAAGGCCATGGCCATGACGGGTGAATGCATGGGGATCTCAACGATGCGCGGCCGGGCCGCGTGGGATGGACGAATTCGGGCAAAAAAGCTGGCCCTATTGTAGAGGGCTTGGCGCGGCCCCGTGTTCAGGGCTGCGTCAGCGCGCCACACCCCGCGGGGCGGGGCGCGCGCGGGGAATTTCAGCCGCGGGTCTGGCCTTCGCCGTTCAGCACCCACTTGAGCGTGGTCAGGCCTTCCAGGCCCACGGGGCCGCGCGCATGCAGACGGTTAGTGGAGATGCCGATCTCGGCGCCCAGGCCATATTCGAAGCCGTCAGCAAAGCAGGTCGGCAGGTTGACGTAGACCGAGCTGGAGTCGACCTCGCGCTGGAAGCGCTGGGCCGCCGACAGGTCTTGCGTGACGATGGCGTCGGTGTGGCCCGAACCGTAGCGCGCGATGTGCTCGATGGCGTCGTCCAGCGTGTCGACGATGCGTACGGCCAGGATGGGCGCCAGGTATTCGGTGGCCCAGTCTTCCTCGGTGGCGGGCGTGGCGTGCGGCAGCAGCGCCAGCGTGCGCGGGCAGCCGCGCAGCTCCACGCCGTGTTCGGCGAAAGCGGCGGCCAGGCTGGGCAGGATGGATACGGCGGCCACGGCGTCGATCAGCAGCGTCTCCATGGCGCCGCAGATGCCGTAGCGGTAGGTCTTGGCATTCAGGGCAATGGCGTGGGCCTTGTCCGGATCTGCCGCCGCGTCGATATAGATGTGGCAGTTGCCGTCCAGGTGCTTGATGAGCGGCACCCGGGCCTCTTGGGACAGCCGGGCGATGAGACCCTTGCCGCCGCGCGGCACGATCACGTCGATGTGTTCGGTCATGGTGATGAGCGCGCCTACGGCCGCACGGTCGGCGGTGGCGACCACCTGCACCGCATCCTGCGGCAGGCCGGCGGCGGCCAGGCCCATCTGCACGATGCGGCCGAGCGCCACGTTCGAGTGCAGGGCTTCGCTGCCGCCGCGCAGGATGGCGGCGTTGCCGGATTTCAGGCACAGGGCCGCGGCGTCAATGGTGACGTTGGGGCGCGATTCATAAATGATGCCGATCACGCCCAGCGGCACACGCATCTGGGCGACGCGCATGCCGTTGGGCCGGACCGAGGTGGCGGTGATGCTGCCGATCGGGTCGGGCAGGGCGGCGATCTGGCGCAGGCCTTCGGCCATGTGCGCCAGCGTCTTGTCCGATAGCGTCAGGCGGTCCAGCAGGGCGGGCTCCAGGCCATTGGCGCGGGCGGCGGCCACGTCTTGCTCGTTGGCGGCCTTCAGTTCGTCGTGGCTGGCGGCCAGCGCGTCGGCCATGGCGATCAGCGCCTGGTTCTTGGCCGCGCTGTCGGCGCGCATCATGGCGCGCGAGGCGCGGCGGGCGTTTTCGCCCAGGGTGAGCATGGCTTGTTCGATGGAGGACGAGGACATGGCGGCGTCGATCATGTGATGGGGCGGCGCGGGCGCCGCCTGGAGATTCAGTGTATATCCGGCTGTCGGGCCGGGCGAGATCCGGTCGGGGGGGCCGGGAGGGGTAGCGCGAGGAGGACGAGGCGAAGGCGGCGGCGAGGCCGCCTTCACGGTCGTCCGCCGGCTGCGGCCACGCGCAGGGCCAGCCGGGTCATTTCTTCCCAGGGATCCGAAAGGCGGCCGGGCACCGAGAGGCCCTTGATGAGGCGGTCGACTTCGTGGGCGTGCTGCACGGCGGCGGGCCAGACGCCGGGCTGGACCCGGTTCAGGGCCTGGAGCGCAAGGCGTTCGTGGGCGCCGAAGATGCGCAGGCGGCGCATGAGGCCGTTCGCGTCCTGTCCCAGCGCGCGCGCTTCGGCAATGCGGGCGAGCAGGCGGATTTCTTCGCCGACCGCCCACAGCACCAGCGGCAGGGCTTCGCCTTCGGCGCGCAGGCCGTCGATCATGCGGATGGTGCGGCCGATGTCGCCGGCCAGCATGGCGTCGCGCAGACCGAAGACGTCATAGCGGGCGACGTTCAGCACGGCGCGTTCGACGTCCTCGGGGGCGAGCTGGCCCTCGGGGTAGAGCAGGCCGAGCTTCTGGATTTCCTGGTGGGCGGCCAGCAGGTTGCCTTCGACCTTGTCCGCCATCCATTGCAGGGTGGCGCTGTCGGCGCGCTGGTTCTGGCGCGCAAGGCGCATGCCGACCCAGGCGGGCAGGCGGCCGCGTTCGATGTTGGCGATGTCGACGGCCATGCCGGCGCGCACCAGCGCCTGCATCCAGCGGCTTTCGCGGGTGGCCTTGTCCAGGCGCGGCAACGCGATCAGCACCAGGGTGTCGGCCTCGGGCTGCTTTTCGGCTTGTTCGGCCAGTTTGGTCAGGGTGTCGGCGCCGGTCTTGCCCGGCTTGCCGGTGGGAATCTTGATTTCAAGGATGCGGCGGTCGCCGAACAGCGACACGCTCTGGGTGGCGGCGAGGACCGCGCTCCAGTCGCTGCGCGCGTCCATCACCATGGACAGGCGCTCGGTGTAGCCGGGGTGTGGGGCGGGGGCGGGCCACCCCGCGACGGGCTCAGGGAACCACCCCCGGGGCGGGGCCGCGCCACA
>CBHWAL010000350.1:0-5497 GCA_966111495.1 uncultured Achromobacter sp.
CTTCGACTACCGCAGGTCGAACGAGACGACGGCGAGCACACGGCACCTGCAACCATGGGGGGTGGTGTCCTACCGTGGCCGCTGGTACCTCGTGGGGCACGACACCGACCGTGACGACAACCTGCTCATCCGGCTCTCCCGGGTGGAATCGCGGGGCACAGCGTAGCTGTCTCTGGCCGGGGCGTGTTGCCATGGGTCGAACGCCAGACCGCCGGCTGTCTGTTGCACGCAAGCCGGCGTTCTGGGGAGACGGGTCAGGTCGGTATTGCGTCGTCTACTGGCGCTGTTTATTGGTTCGCGCCGCGGATGTTGCCGGCGATACCGCCGGCTGCACCGCCAATTGCGGCCCCTGTCCAGGCGCTGCCCCCCGCGATGGCGGCAATGCCCGCGCCCGCCGCGGCGCCCATCAAGCCACCCGTGACGGTGCCTTGCTGTTCCTTGGTCATGTTGGTGCATGCGGCCAGCGATGCCATCGCAATGGCCAGGCCTATCGTGCGGATAGTCTTCATGGCGGCTCCTAGGGGGTGCGTTTCGTATTGGTGGCGGGCACGACGATCTCAAACCAGATCGTCTCCATGACGGGGCGATCCAATTGGGTCGGATTGGCGGCATACCAGCGATCGATGGTCTCTCGCACCGAGTCCAGCGTCTGGTTCTGAAGGCCCGCGGAGAACTTGGGCACCAGCGTCTGGGTATCGGGCACGGCGCGGCGTTGCTGGTAGGCGCGTTCGACCTCAAGCGCATTGGCCACGCCCAGCAGATAGGCCTTCTTGAGGTTGGCGTCGGAATCGGTCCAGTGCTTGCCGGTGATGATCGGGGCGGGGTCCGAGGGGGCGGCCGTGACGGCCGACCCGAACAGCATCGAGAGGGCTACTGTTGCTGGGCCAAGCAGGTGTTTTACTCGCATCGCATCGCTCCTGGTGGGGGAACAAAAGATAGAAAACAACCTTCGCGCGCGATTCGGGCGGGGGGATCGAGATGGCCGATCGAAAAGCGGTACCGATCAATTTATGCCTGAATGCGTGGTCATGCAAGACCGGACTTCAGAACGGATCGGCCGCTTTTGGACACTCAATAGGCGGCGGATGGACCCGGCCCCGCAGGGCGCTCGTCCGGTGAAAGGAAACTGGCCGCCAGCCGGCGGGCGCTATTGGCGTAAAGCAGGACATCGACGCCGACCGCCACGAAGGTGCATCCCAAATCCAGATAGCGGCGTGCAAGCGTGGGGTCTGATGTCAGTGTGCCCGCGGATTTGCCGCGCTCGATGATGACCCGCATGGCGCGTTCGATTGCGGCTTGTACGTCCGGATGACCGGGGCGGCCCCGGTGCCCCATGGACGCGGCCAGATCGGCCGGTCCGATGAACACGCCGTCCACGCCGGGCACATCGCAGATGGCCTCCAGGTTCGACAACGCCTGCACCGTTTCTGCCTGCACCAGCAGGCAGATCTCGTCGTCGGCGACATCCAGGTAGTCGTCGCGGGCGCTCCAACGCGAAGCGCGCCCCACTGCGCTGCCGACGCCGCGCATGCCTTGCGGCGGATAGCGGGTGGCGGCCACCAGGGCGCGGGCTTGCTCGGCGGTGTCCACCATCGGCACCAGCAGGTTCTTCGCGCCGATGTCCAGCATCTGCTTGATCAGCGCGGAGTCTCCGGCCACCACGCGCACCACGGGCTGGGCGCGGTAGGGCGCGACGCTCTGCAGGGCGGCCATGGTGCCGCGCAGGTCGTTCGGTGCGTGCTCGCCGTCGATCAGCAGCCAATCAAAGCCTGCCGTGGCTGAAACCTCTGCCAGATAGGGATCGGCCATCGAGAGCCACAGGCCGACCTGGGCTTGCCGCTCGGCGAGTGCCGTCTTGAAGGGGTTGTGTGCGGCCATGCGTGAAGGCTCCTGAAATGACGGGTCAGCTGACGATGCCCAGATGCCAGGGCACGAATTCGTGGTTGCCAAGCCCCAGCGCTTCGCTCTTGGTCGGCGCGCCCGAAGCCGCGCGCAGGATGTGGGCGAAGATGCGTTGTCCCATCTGCGCGATGTCCACCTCGCCATCGAGCACCGCGCCGCAATTGATGTCCATGTCCTCCACAAGACGTGCATACATGATGCTGTTGCTGGCGAGCTTGAGCGTGGGCGCGGGTTTGGATCCGAACATCGAACCGCGGCCTGTCGTGAAGCAGATCAGGTTGGCCCCACTGGCGATCTGGCCGGTGACCGCGACGGGGTCATAGCCGGGCGAATCCATGAAGACCAGCCCCGCGCGATCGATGGGCTCGGCATATTCGTACACGGCTTGCAGCGGCGTCGTGCCGCCTTTCATGGCGGACCCCAGCGATTTTTCGAAGATGTTGGCCAGGCCGCCTTGCTGGTTGCCGTGGCCGACGACGCCATTGAATTGCGCGTTATGTCCGGCCGTGTACCGTTCCCACCAGGCCAGCCGGTCCAGCAGTTTCTGGCCCACTTCCGGCGTGACGGCGCGGCGCGTCAGCAGGTATTCCACCCCGTGGATCTCCGGGGTTTCCGACAGGATTGCCGTGCCGCCATGACGCACCAGGATGTCCATGGCCGCGCCCAGCGCGGGGTTGGCCGTGATGGCGGAGTAGCCGTCCGATCCGCCGCATTCCAGCCCGATCTTCAGGTGGCTTGCCGGCACGCTGCTGCGGCGCGCGGCGTCGGCCAGCGGCAGCATCTCGTCGATGGCCCGGATGCCGGCCGCAATCGTGGCGCGGGTACCGCCCGTGTCCTGCATCACGAGGGTGCGTACGCGCGCGTCCCCGGCCAGATCCTGTGATTCGATCAGCGCCGAAACCTGATTGCGTTCGCAGCCTAGTCCTACGATTAGCACGCCGGCCAGGTTAGGGTGCCGCGCATAGCCGGCCAGCGTGCGCCGCAGGACATCGAAATGCTCGCTGGGAGACGACATGCCGCATCCGCTCGTCTGCGCGAACGCCACTACACCATCCACGTTGGGAAACGCGGCAAGGCGTTCGGGCGTGAAGTGCTGCGCGATGTGGTGAATGACCGTCGCGGAACAGTTCACCGACGCGAGGATGCCAATGAAGTTGCGTGTGCCCACCCGGCCATTGGCGCGTACGTACCCCTGGAACGTCGCGCGTTCGGCCTCGGGCAGCAGGTCGACCGGCCGCACGTCGCGGCAGAAGCCCGGATCGCGCTCAAAGTCGGCGAGCGCAAGATTGTGCGCGTGCACATGCTCGCCGGCTTCGATGTCGCGCGCGGCCACGCCGATGATGGCGTCATACTTGCGCACCGGCGTGCCCTTCGGCATGCGGCAGGCCGCAATCTTGTGGCCGCCCGGCACCTGCGCGCGCACCCGCAGGCCCAGCGCCGGGATCTGCATGCCGAGGGCCAGGGCCTCCCGGGCGACCAGCACATTGTCGTTGGCGTGCAGACGGATCAAGGGGTTGGAAGTCACCGTGGATCAGCCTTTCTGCAGCATGTCTTTCAGTTTCAGGCGCGCGATCAGCGCTGTCTCCTGCGCATAGACCGACGCCACATAAGCCTGGTAATCCGGGCCGTCCAGGTACATGACCGGCGCATCGATACGGTCGGCCACCTGCTTGAAGGCGTCGCTCTTGACCGCGGTGCGGAAGGCGTCGCGCAGCTTGCGCTCGACGGCGGGATCCAGTCCCTTGGGCGCGCCGATGCCGTTGGGCGCCTCGACCACGACGTCGTAGCCCAGTTCCTTCAGGGTGGGCGCATCCTTGAACCGCGAGGCGCGCGACTCGCCCCAAGTCGCCAGCAGCCGCAGCTTGCCCGCCTCGACGTGCGGCGCCCAGGAGCTTGAATCCGCCAGCAGGTCGATCTGCCCACCCAGCACGTCCTGCAGGGCGGCCGCGCCGCCCTTGTAGGCGATCGCATTGAAACGCGCGCCGGCCGTCATGGCGAACTCTTCCATGCCCACGTGCGTCGCCCCGCCAATGCCGGCGTGGCCGTACGTCAGCTTGCCGGGATTGGCCTTTGCATAAGCCACGACCTCCTGCAACGTCTTGAACGGCGAACTGGCAAGCACTGCGATGCCGAAGGTCTGCCCCGACGTACGCGCCAAATACGTCAGCTCGCTGCGCGGATCAAGCTGCAATAGGCCCAACTGCGAAAAGCGCGCCACCGAAATGGGGATCTGGCCGATGGTATAGCCGTCGGGCTGCGCCTGCGACAGCGACTTCGTGCCGATCATGCCCGAGGCGCCCGCACGGTTTTCCACCACGATGGATTGGCCCAGCACGCCCGACGCCACCTGGCAGAGCGCGCGCATGGACTGGTCCGCCGTGCCGCCCACGGGCCATGGGCAAATGAAGGTGATGGGGCGCTGCGGGTACTCCGCGGCGCGGGCCAGGCCCGGGGCCAGCAGGCCGGCCGCGCCGGCGCCGGCCATCGCGCCCAGACAGGCGGCGCCCGCCAGGAACCTGCGCCTGTCCCGGTCAGGGGTAGGGATGTGCCTCATGGTTTGTCTCCGGTGTGGTTATTTTTGTGAGCACCCTCAAGGCTACAAGGCCGCCCGGATCTATTCTCGTGAGCTTATATATAACTATCCAATAGAATTGCCGCATCACTAGATAACAACATTGATATGTATAGGGGGCCGAATGGCGCACCTGGACCGCGTGTTCCGCTCAAACCTGAAGCTGCGTCACCTCCAATTGCTTGTGGCGCTGGACGAGTTCCGGCATTTAGGCCGCACGGCAGAATTCATGGCGGTCAGCCAGCCGGCGGTGTCTCGCATGCTGTCGGAGGTGGAGTCCATGCTGGGTCTCGCGCTGTTTGCGCGGTCCGTGCGCGGCACGGAACCCACGGACGCGGGCGCGGCGGTGGTGCGCTTTGCGCGCGGCGTGCTGGCCCAGTACGAGCGCACTCGCGATGAGATCGATACTGCCGCGAGCGGCGCGGCCGGCAAGACGCGGGTGGGGGCGATGGCTGTCGCGCTGCCGGTGCTGCTTGCGCGGGCCGTGCATGCCTTGAAGCTGCGGTCGGCGCGCGCGACCATCCTGATCGAAGAGGGCGATCTGACTCATCTGCTGCCCAAGCTGCGCCTGGGCGAACTGGATCTGTTCGTGGGGAGGTTGGAGCCGGGCTACGCTGCGCCGGACCTGCATGCCGAGGCGTTGTTCGAGGAGCCGATGGTCGTGGTCGCGGCGCCCGGAAGCGATGTGGCGGGCCTCAGTGCGCTGGGGTGGGCGGAGCTGGCGGCGTTGCCCTGCGTGATGCCGCCGCCTTGGGCGTCGTTGCGGGTGAAGCTGGAGCAGCAATTCCATCATCGCGGTCTGCAGCCGCCGTCCGATCTGATGGAGACCTCGTCCTACCTGTCCACGCTGACCTTCATCCGTGAGCGCAATGCGGTGGGATTTCTGGCCAAGTCGGCTGCCCGGAGTTTCGAGAGCCAGGGCCTGTGCCGGATCCTGGACGTGCCGTTGGAATTGGCGTTGCCGCCGGTCGGCATCATCAACATGATCCTCACGGCGCCACTGATCATTCCGGTGATCCTGAT
>CBHWAL010000351.1:0-5435 GCA_966111495.1 uncultured Achromobacter sp.
GGCACGAAGCGCGGAGAGACAGAGACGCTCAGGTCGTAAGGTTTCACAGTCCTTCCCTGTGTGGCTGCAGGCGGGCGGCGGAACTTTGGCGCCCACGCTTGAAAAGACGGAAATTTCAGGCGCGCCAGCCGGGGGCATACCCGCTGCGGCGCCTCAAACTGCAATAATGGCACATTATGCCCTCCCCGACCCCGAACATCATGTCCAAGCAAACGGCCTCCACCCGCATTACTCCCAGCATCCTGTCGGCTGACTTCGCCCGGCTGGGCGAGGAAGTCCGCAACGTCGTCGCCGCCGGCGCCGATTGGATCCACGTGGACGTGATGGACAACCACTATGTCCCCAACCTGACGATCGGCCCGATGGTCTGTGCCGCGATTCGCCCCCACGTTCAGGTGCCGATCGACGTGCACCTGATGGTCGAACCGGTGGACGCGCTGGTGCCGCAGTTTGCCAAGGCCGGCGCCGACTACATCAGCTTTCACCCCGACGCCAGCGCCCACGTGGACCGCACGCTGTCCCTGATCCGTGAAAACGGCTGCAAGGCCGGTCTGGTCTTCAATCCCGCCACGCCGCTGTCCTACATGGACTACGTGATGGACAAGATCGACCTCGTGCTCATCATGTCGGTGAACCCGGGCTTTGGCGGCCAGAGCTTCATCCCGGCGGCGCTGACCAAGCTGCGCGAGGCCCGCGCCCGCATCGACGCGTGGATGCAGGCCGGCGGCCAGGAGATCGTTCTGCAGGTGGACGGCGGCGTCAAGATCGACAACATCGCCGAGATCCGCGCCGCGGGCGCGGACACGTTCGTGGCCGGCTCGGCCATCTTTGGCAAGCCGGACTACGCCGGCATCATCAAGGCCATGCGCGATCAGATCGCCATCGGCGAAACCACCGCTGTCTAAGGAATTCGACATGACCGCTTTTCGCGCTGCGCTGCTGGACCTGGACGGTACCCTGCTCGACTCCATTCCCGATCTGGCCTTTGCCGCCAACGCCATGCGCGTTGAACTTGGCATGATCGCGCTGCGCGAGGACGTGGTCGCCACGTTCGTCGGCAAGGGTGTGGACAACCTGGTGCGGCGCAGCCTGGCCGGTTCGCTCGACGCCGCCGACCCGTCGCCCGACGAATTCCAGCGCGCCCGCGAGGCCTTCTACCGCCATTACCACCTGGTCAACGGCGAGCGCGCGCAGGTCTACCCGGGGGTCATTGAAGGGCTGAAACTCATGCGCGACCAGGGCCTGAAGCTGGCCGTGGTCACCAACAAGCCCACGGAATTCACCTTGCCGCTGCTGCAGCGCACGGGGCTGGCGGGCTTTTTCGAGGCCGTGGTGTGCGGCGACACCTGCGAGCGCCGCAAGCCCGATCCCGACCAGATCCACCACGCGTGCGACCTGATGGGCGTGGGCGTGAACGAGGCCGTGACGATCGGCGATTCGATCAACGACGCGCAGGCCGGCCGCAGCGCGGGCACGCAGGTGCTGGTGGTGCCGTATGGCTACAACGAAGGACGTGACGTGCGCGAGCTGGATGTCGATGGTATAGTTGACACGCTTGTTGACGCCGCCCAGTGGGTCGCGCTCTGGAATCAAAACCAGAACGCAGCAAAAGTCCCCGCTTGAAGCGCGTCGCAACCCAGGCAAGAATTCACTACCGCGTCACTCCCGCGTACTCATTACCGAACCGCTAAATGAACGTTTCCATCCAGAACCAAATGCTCGGCGCCTCGTGGCGTTGGTGGCGTTTGTCTTCCGGGTGGCGATGATTCCCCTTCCCGGCCCTAGACGCGACCTTGCCGCCTAGCGCCGACACTGTGTAAACAGCGCCCAACCCGGAACCAGTCAACTGGACCGGGTTTTTTGTTGCGTGCCCGGTCCGAAAGCAGACACCGCTTACGAGACCCGACATGACCGAAATCGAATTCAAGGCCCTCGCGGCACAAGGCTACAACCGCATTCCGCTGGTGGCCGAGACCTACGCCGATCTGGACACCCCGCTTGGCATCTACCTGAAGCTGGCGCACTCGGGCCCCTTGGCCGGCCGCATGACCTGCCTGATGGAATCCGTGGTGGGCGGCGAGCGCTTTGGCCGCTATTCGTTCATCGGCCTGCCCGCGCGCACGGTGATCCGTGCCAGCGGCACGCGCACCGAAGTGCTGCACGACGGCAAGATCGCCGAAACCCATGACGGCGATCCGCTGGCCTTCATCGAGCAATACCAGAGCCGTTTCAAGGTCGCGCTGCGGCCGGGCATGCCGCGCATCTGCGGCGGTCTGGCCGGGTACGTTGGCTACGACACCGTGCGCCACATCGAGCCGTGCCTGGGTCCCGCGGTCAAGCCGTTTCCGGCCGGCATGGAAGGCGGCACGCCCGACCTGATGCTGATGCACGTGGACGAATTGGTCATCGTCGACAACCTGGCCGGCCGCATCTACCTGATGGTCTATGCCGACCCCAGCCAGCCCGAAGCCTACAGCCGCGCGCAGCAGCGCCTGACCGACCTGCGCGCGCGCCTGCGCCGCCCCGTGGAGATTCCGTACAGCCACGCCAGCATGCAGACCGAGGAACGGCGCGACTTCAAGAAAGAGGACTACCTGGCGGCCGTGCTGCGCGCCAAGGAACACATCGCCGCCGGCGACCTGATGCAGGTCCAGATCGGCCAGGTCATCGCCAAACCGTTCCGCGATTCGCCCCTCTCCCTTTACCGCGCCCTGCGGTCGCTCAATCCCTCCCCCTACATGTACTTCTGGAACTTCGGCGACTTCCAGGTGGTGGGCGCTTCGCCCGAGATCCTGGTGCGCCAGGAACGCACGGTGGAAAACGGCGAGCCCAAGTCGCAGATCACGATCCGTCCGCTGGCGGGCACGCGCAAGCGTGGCGGCACGCCCGAGGAAGACGCGGCGCTGGCGGCCGAACTGAAGGCTGATCCCAAAGAGATCGCCGAACACGTCATGCTGATCGACCTGGCGCGCAACGACGTGGGCCGCGTCGCGCAGGTGGGCTCGGTAAAAGTCAGCGACACCATGGTGATCGAGCGCTATTCGCACGTGATGCACCTGGTGTCGAACGTGACCGGCACCCTGAACCCCGGCATGAGCAGCATGGACGTGCTGCGCGCCTCGTTCCCGGCCGGCACGCTGACCGGCGCGCCCAAGGTCGAGGCCATGAAGATCATCGACGAGCTGGAACCCGTGCGCCGCGGCATCTACGGCGGCGCGGCCGGCTACCTGAGCTACGGCGGCGAGATGGACGTGGCGATTGCCATCCGCACCGGCGTCATCAAGGACGGCACGCTGTATGTGCAGGCGGCCGCCGGCATTGTGGCGGATTCGAACCCCGAAGCCGAATGGGCCGAGACCGAAGCCAAGGCGCGCGCCGTGCTGCGCGCGGCCGAGCAGGTGCAGCACGGCCTGGACGAACCCATCTGAGGCCCCGGCCAAACCGAATTACCGTCCGGGCCGCAGAACGGCCCCGAGGAGAAAAAAATGCTGTTGATGATCGACAACTACGATTCCTTTACCTACAACCTGGTGCAGTACTTTGGCGAGCTGGGCGTGGACGTGCGCGTGGCGCGCAACGACCAGATCACGCTCGATGAAGTGGCTGCGCTCAACCCCGACCAGATCTGCGTGTCGCCCGGTCCGTGCTCGCCAGCCGAGGCCGGCATCTCGGTGCCGCTGATCCAGGCATACGCCGGCAAAAAGCCCATTCTGGGCGTATGCCTGGGCCACCAGGCCATCGGCGCGGCCTTTGGCGGCGACATCGTGCGCGCGCAGCAGATCATGCACGGCAAGACGATCCAGTTGTCGCACACCGGCACTGACATCTTTGAAGGCCTGCCGACGCCGTACACAGTCATTCGCTACAACTCGCTGACCATCGACCCCGCAACCCTGCCGGATTGCCTGGCGGTCACCGCGACGGCGCCGGACGGCGACATCATGGGCGTGCGGCACAAGACGCTGCCGTTGTACGGGGTACAGTTCCACCCCGAATCCGTACTGAGCGAGCACGGCCACGCCCTGCTGCGCAACTTCCTGAACCTCGCCTAAGAAGGACGCACCGTGACGATTTCCCCCTCCGAAGCGCTGACGCGCTGCATCGAACACCGCGAAATTTTCCACGACGAAATGCTGCACCTGATGCGCATGCTGATGCGCGGCGAGATGTCGCCGCAGATCGCCAGCGCGCTCTTGATGGGCCTGCGCGTCAAGAAGGAAACCGTTGGCGAGATCACCGCCGCGGCCCAGGTCATGCGCGAGTTCGCCACGCCCGTGGTCACGCCCAACCCGAACGACCTGCTGGACATGTGCGGCACGGGCGGCGACGGCAGCCACACGTTCAACATTTCCACGACCGCGATGTTCGTCGCGGCCGCGGCCGGCGTGCCGATTGCCAAGCACGGCAACCGCAGCGCCTCGTCGTCCAGCGGCAGCGCAGACGTGCTGGAAGCGCTGGGCGCCAATCTGGTGCTGACCCCGGAGCAGGTGGCCGAATGCATCCAGGAAACCGGCATCGGTTTCATGTTTGCGCCCGCTCACCACGGCGCGATGAAGAACGTGGCGGCCGTCCGCAAGGAACTGGCCGTGCGCACGATCTTCAACATCCTCGGCCCGCTGACCAACCCGGCCGGCGCCGCCAACCAGCTGATGGGCGTGTTCCACCCCGACCTCGTCGGCATTCAGGTTCGCGTGCTGGAACGCCTGGGTTCGCGCCACGTGCTGGTCGTGCACGGCAAGGACGGCATGGACGAGGCCTCGCTGGGCGGGGCCACGATGGTCGGCGAACTGAAGGACGGCGTGGTCCGTGAATACGAGATTCATCCCGAGGACTACGGGCTATCCATGATGTCCAACCGGAGCATCAAGGTGTCCAATCGCGAGCAGTCGCGCGAGCTTGTCATAGAGGCGCTGGAGAATGTCGAGGGCGCGGCCAGAGACATCGTCGCCTTGAACGCCGGGCTCGCCATCTATGCCGGCAACAAAGCCGATTCCATTCCCGAAGCCTTAGCGCTAGCATTTGAACTAATTTCCACCGGCGCGGCGCGAGCCAAGCTGGAAGAATTCTGCGCATACACCCGGACATTACAGAAATGAACGATATTCTCGCGAAGATCCTCGCCGTCAAGGCTGAGGAAGTCGCCGCCGCACGCCAGATGCGCAGCGAAGCCGAAGTCCTGCGCGAAGCGCAGGCGCGCCAGGACGTGCGCGGTTTCGCCCAAGCCATCGAAGACAAGATCTCGCAGGGCAAGGCCGGCGTCATCGCTGAAATCAAGAAGGCCTCGCCCTCGAAGGGCGTCATCCGCGAAGGCTTTGCGCCCGCCGAGATCGCCGCCACCTACGCCGTGCACGGCGCGGCCTGCCTGTCCGTGCTGACCGACGTGCAGTTCGTCCAGGGCTCGCACGACCACCTGCGCCAGGCGCGGGCCGCGTGCG
>CBHWAL010000352.1:0-5433 GCA_966111495.1 uncultured Achromobacter sp.
GGGCGCCGAGCCGCTGTTCTTCCTGGATTACTTCGGCTGCGGCAAGCTGTCGGTGGACACGGCGGCGGCGGTGGTGGGCGGCATTGCCAAGGGCTGCGAATTGTCGGGCTGCGCGCTGATCGGCGGCGAAACCGCCGAAATGCCGGGCATGTACCCGGATGGCGAGTACGATCTGGCCGGCTTCGCGGTGGGCGCGGTGGAAAAGTCCAAGATCATCGACGGCAAGTCCATCAAGGCGGGCGACGTAGTCCTGGGCCTGGCGTCCAGCGGCGCGCATTCCAACGGCTACTCGCTGCTGCGCAAGATCCTGGATCGTGCCGGCGCCAAGCCGGACGACGATTTCCACGGCCAGAAGATGGTCGACGTGGTCATGGCCCCGACCCGCATCTACGTGAAGCAGGTGCTGGCCGCATTGGCCAAGCACGGCACGGCGATCAAGGGCCTGGCCCACATCACGGGCGGCGGCCTGCTGGACAACGTGCCGCGCATCCTGCAGGACGGTCTGGCCGCCAAGCTGCACCGCGACGCCTGGGAAATGCCCAAGCTGTTCCAGTGGCTGCAGGAACAGGGCGGCGTCGAGGACACCGAGATGTATCGCGTCTTCAACTGCGGCATCGGGATGGTGCTGGTGGTGGATCCGGCCCAGGCCGACGCCATCGCCGCCACGCTGCGCGAGCAGGGCGAGACGGTCAGCAAGCTGGGCGAGATCGTGCCCCAGGAAGCCGGCATGGCGCAGACCTTCGTGGTATGACGCCGCTGCGATAGCGCTGAAAGGAAATGACCGCCGTCGTGGCGGTCATTTTTTTTGTGTCGCGTGAGTACGTCTGGGCGGTATTCAAAGGTGTCTGACACCCCGATGAAGTCGTTCTCGTTGGGGTGTCAGACACCTTTGAATGCAGGTAGTGCTGCTGCCCGTCAGTCCGCCAGCGCCACCGCCACCGCGTCGATCGTCTGCGCGACGGCGTCGGCGGCCAGGCAGTCCACGATGACGCGCTCTGGCTGCGCGCGCAGCCAGGTGATCTGGCGCTTGGCCAGTTGCCGCGTCGCCGCGATGCCCTGTTCGCGGGCGGTATCCAGGTCGATCTCGCCGTCCAGGTGCGCCCACATCTGGCGGTAGCCGACGCAGCGCACGGACGGCAGGCCCGGATGCAGGTCGGCGCGTGCGTGCAGGCCGCGCACTTCGTCGAGCAGGCCCTGGCGCAGCATGGCGTCAAAGCGCTGTTCGATGCGCGCGTGCAGCGCGGCGCGGTCCGAGGGTTCCAGGCTGATGGTCAGATAGCGGTTGGCGTCGTCGTCCGGCTTGCGCTCGGCCCGCTGCAGCAGCGCCGACAGGGGCTGGCCGGCAAGCTGGCAGATTTCTAGGGCGCGCTGGATGCGCTGGCTGTCGTTGGGCGCCAGGCGCGCGGCGGTGATGGGGTCCAGCGCCGCCAGCTCGGCGTGCAGCGCGGGCCAGCCCAGGCGGGCGGCGCGCGCTTCCAGTTCGGCGCGCAGCGCCGGATCGGCCTGCGGCAGGTCGTCCAGGCCGTCGCGCAGCGCCTTGTAATACATCATGGTGCCGCCCGCCAGTAGCGGAATGCGGCCGCGCGCGCGGATTTCACCGATCAGGCGCAGTGCGTCGGCGCGGAATTCCGCGGCCGAATACGACTGCGCGGGATCCAGGATGTCCAGCAGATGCTGCGGCACGCGCGCCTGCTCTTGCGCCGAGGGCTTGGCCGTGCCGACGTCCATGCCGCGGTAGATGGTGGCCGAATCGACGTTGACGATCTCGAGCGGCCAGCGCTCGGCGAGCGCCAGCGTGGACGCGCTCTTGCCGGCCGCGGTGGGACCGGCCAGGCAGATGACCGGGAGCGATGCGGGAGATTGGGCAGACGGCAAGCTATTGTCCGCGCAGAAAGAGTTTGTCCAGGTCCGACATGGACCACTGCACCCAGGTGGGCCGCCCGTGGTTGCACTGGTCGGCCCGTTCCGTGGTTTCCATCTGGCGCAGCAAGCCGTTCATTTCTTCGAGGGTGAGCTTGCGGTTGGCGCGCACGGACCCGTGGCAGGCCATGGTCGAGAGCAGTTCGTTGCGCTGCTCGGTAAGCAGACGCGAGACCCCGACGGCGCCCAGGTCGCGCAACACGGCGCGGGCCAGGGTTTCGATGTCGCCGCGGGCCAGAATGGCCGGCACCGACCGCACGGCGATCGAGGTGGGGCCGGACGGACGCATCTCGAAACCCAGGTCGTTCAACTGTTCTTCGAACTCCTCGATCAGCGCCACGTCCTTTTCCTGGGCGTGGAACACCACGGGCACCAGCAGATCCTGGCGCGGCAGGCTGCGCGCGTCCAGGGCCTGCTTGAGCTGTTCGTAGACCACGCGCTCGTGCGCGGCGTGCATGTCCACCAGCACCATGCCGCGGCGGTTCTGCGCCAGGATGTAGACACCGTGCAGTTGCGCCACCGCCATGCCTAGCGGGTGTTCCTCGTCGGCGGGCAGCGCGGCGGGCGCGGGCGCCGGTTCACGCAGGGGCGCGGTGCGGCCCGCGGTGTCGTCGGTCAGCGGGCGATAGAGCGATTGCCAGTCGGCGGCGGGGATCCCGGCCGGTTCGGCGTGCAGGCGGAACGGCACCTGCGTGTGCGGGCGCTGGGCGGCGGGCGAGGGGCGCAGGCCGTAGGCGGCGCCGTTGCCGGGGCCGCTCGCGCCAGGGTACGCGCCGGCGTTCGAGCCGCCGGCCGTGGCGCCGTTCATTCCACCATTCATGCCCCCATAGCCCGGGCGCGGGGACTCCATCGGGGGCGGCGTCGCCGGGCGGTCAGCCGTGGCGGCGGAATCGGACGGGGCCGCTTCGCCCGCCGGACGCGCCACGGTTTCAAATTCAGCGTCTTCGGCATGTCCCGCAGGCGCGACGGCGGACGAGCCGCCCATCTGCGCCAGCGTCTGGCTGACCGCATGCGAGACAAAGCGGTGCACGGCCCCGCTGTCGCGGAAACGGACTTCGTGCTTGGCCGGATGGACGTTCACGTCCACGGCGGCAGGGTCGATGTCCAGGAACAGCACGTACGCGGGCTGGCGGTCGCCGTGCAGCACGTCGGCATAGGCGGCGCGCAGCGCGTGGCTGACGGTGCGATCCCGCACGTATCGGCCGTTCACGTACAGGTACTGGCGGTCGGCGCGGGCGCGGGCGGCGGTCGGGCGCGTGATCATGCCGGCCAGGCTGACCGCGCCGACCGAATGCGACAGCAGCAGCCCGTGCTCGGCGAACTCGGCGCCCAGCACGTCGCGGATGCGCTGCGGCGGGTCGGCCGGCAGCCACTGGCGCTGCGCGCGGTCGTGGTGGAACAGGCGGAAGGCGATTTGCGGATGCGCCAGCGCGATGCGCTCCATGGCGTCGACGCAATGTCCGAATTCGGTGGCTTCGGACCGCAGGAACTTGCGGCGGGCGGGCACGGCGTCGAACAGCTGGCGCACGTCGACCGTGGTGCCGGGTGGGCCGGAGGCGGGGCCGACCTGCATGCTGCCCGCGTCGATCTGCCAGGCATGGTCGCCATCGCGGGTGCGGGAAATGATGGACACCTGGGCCACCGATGCAATGGACGCCAGCGCTTCGCCGCGAAACCCCATGGATGCAACGGATTCCAGCTCGTTCAGCGAGCGGATCTTGCTGGTGGCGTGGCGGGCGAGCGCCAGTGGCAGCTCTTCGGGCGGGATGCCGCCGCCGTCGTCCGTGACGGCGATGCGACGGATGCCGCCGCCTTCAAGGCGGACCTCGATGGCGCGTCCGCCCGCGTCGATGGCGTTTTCAAGGATTTCCTTGAGCACGGACGCGGGGCGCTCGATGACCTCGCCAGCGGCGATCTGGCTGATCAGCAGGTCAGGAAGCGCAAGGATGGAACGACGTTCGGTCATGTGGCCCAGATCTTATGTAGCAGTGCGGACGATTTTAGCGTCATGCCCCAGTCGGCTATAGTCGCTGACAAATTCCCATCGGATATCAGGGCCGCTTCAATGCTTGAGTTTTTCAATATGGTGCTCCACATCGACCAGACGCTCGGCCTTTGGGTCGAGCAGTATGGCGTGTGGGTGTATCTGGTGCTGTTTCTCATCGTCTTCGCGGAGACGGGGCTGGTCGTGCTGCCCTTCCTGCCGGGCGACTCGCTGCTGTTCATCGCCGGGGCCTTCGGCGCGACGGGGCATATCGACCCCATTTTGATGTCCGTGCTGCTCATCGTCGCCGCCGTGACCGGCAACTCGCTGAATTACGCCATCGGCCGCTACATCGGGCCGCGGGTGTTCTCGATGAACCTGCGTTTCCTGGACCGTGGCGCGCTGATGCGCACGCACGCGTTCTACGAAAAGCACGGCGGCAAGACCATCGTCATGTCGCGCTTCATCCCCGTGGTGCGCACCTTTGCGCCGTTCGTGGCGGGCGTGGCCGAGATGTCGATGGCGCGGTTCCAGCTGTTCAATATCACAGGCGCGCTGCTGTGGGTGATCAGCCTGGTGGCGGCGGGTTATTTCTTTGGCAACATCCCGATCATCCGCGATCACTTGAACACCATCGTCCTGGTGGGCCTGGCGGCAGCGGTCGTGCCGGTGGTGGCTGCGGGCGTCCTCAAGCTGGTGCGCGCGCGCCGGACGCAATAGCGCCCGCGCCGGACGCAATAGCGCCCGCGCCGCGCTTGAAACAAAAAGGCGATGCGCCAGAGGGCGCATCGCCTTTTTTCATGGACCCGAACGCGGGGCCGAACCCGTCTAGCTCACGTCGCCCAAGCGCGCCAGCGGCGGATTCGCCGTGAAGTAGCGCTGGATGCCGGTCATCATGGCTTGCGCCAGCTTGTCCTGGTGCGAGTTGCTGCGCAGCAGCGCTTCTTCCTGCGGATTGCTGATGAAGGCGGTCTCGACCAGCACCGATGGGATGTCCGGCGCCTTCAGCACGTCAAAGCCGGCCTGCTCGACGCTGTTCTTGTGCAGGCGGTTGATCTTCTTGATCTCGTCCAGGAAGGCGTTGCCGACCTTGAGCGAGTCATTGATCTGGGCCGTGGTGGACAGGTCCAGCAGCACCTTCGCGACCTGGCGGTCGTGGCTGCCCAGGTTGACGCCGCCGATCAAATCGGCCGCGTTTTCCTTGTCGGCCATCCACCGGGCCTGCGCGCTGGTGGCGCCGCGCTGGGACAGGGCGAAGACCGACGAGCCGTTGGCCGTGGGCTTGACCCAGGCGTCCGCGTGAATGGAGATGAACAGGTCCGCATGCACACGGCGCGCCTTTTGCACACGCACGTGCAGGGGCACGAAGTAATCGTCGTCACGCGTCAGGTAGGCGCGCATGTAAGGCTGGCTGTCGATCAGCGCCTTCAGGCGCCGCGCGATGCGCAGGACCACGTCTTTTTCGCGCAGGCCCGATTTGCCGATGGCGCCCGGATCTTCGCCGCCGTGGCCGGGATCCAGCGCGATGG
>CBHWAL010000353.1:0-5428 GCA_966111495.1 uncultured Achromobacter sp.
TCATCCCCGCGATGGGCGTGTCGACGGACGCCGAGCCGTCCGCGCGCGAGGTGGCCGCGATCATCGAACAGGTGCGGCGCGACAAGGTGCCGGCGGTGTTCGTCGAGAACATCAGCAGCCCGAAACTGGTCCAGCAGATCGCACGCGAGACCGGCGCAAAGGTGGGTGGTACGCTCTACTCCGATGCCCTGTCCAAGCCTGGACAGCCGGGCGCCACCTACCTGGAAATGTTTGAATGGAACGCACGCCAGCTTGCCGCGGCCTTGCAACCCTGAGCGCCGTGGCGGCGCTGCTGGCGGCGGGCGCCGCCAGCGCGCACCCGCATATGTGGATCGACGCGCGCGCGCAGATCGACGTCGACGCCGAGCAGCGCATCACCGCCGTGCGGCAGGTCTGGCGGTTCGACGAGATGTTTGGCGCCTACGCGACGCAGGGCCTGAAAAAGGGCAAGGACGGGTCGCTGCCCGCCGACACGCTGAAGGGCATGGCGCAGGATTGGATGAAGGCGCTGGGCGAGCCGATCTCGCACTACTTCACACGCGTCACCGTGGACGGCAAGAGCGCGGCGTTTGGCGCGCCGCGCGATGCCCGCGTCGACTGGAATCCCAAGACCACGCGGCTGACGCTGTCCTTTACGCTGCCGCTGGCCGAGCCCGTCGCGCCGGGCGCGGGCGGCGCGCAAGTGGACATCTACGACCCCACCTATTTCGTGGCCTACGCATTTGAAGAGCAGGGCGCGGTGTCGCTCGGCGGCCCGCAAGGCGCGGCCTGCAAGGCCGACTACCGCAAGCCCAAGGAACTGGATTGGAAAACCATGCAGGAACTGGCCGCGATCCCGGCCGACCCGGACGCCTTGCCGGACGAGCTGTTCGCCATCACCAAGGGGCTCACGCACCGCATAGAGGTGCGATGCCCGTAAGCCGATGGGCGCGCGTGCTGGCCGTCTTTCTGTTGATGATCGGCGGGCTGTCGGTGGCGGCCGCGCAAGGCGCGCATCCCTTTGGCGTGCCGGAAAGCGGGAGCGGCGTTGCCGGGCCCGGTTGGCTGTCCAGCTTTTTCGGCAGCGTGTCCGTCTGGCAATCGCATTTCTACCGGCAACTGACAGGCGCGGTGCGTGCCTGGCAGGCGGACGGCGGCGCGGCGTGGGCCCTGATCGGCCTGTCGTTTGCCTACGGCGTCTTTCATGCGCTGGGGCCGGGCCACGGCAAGGCGGTGATCTCGTCGTATGTGCTGGCCAACCGGCAGACCGCGCGCAATGGCGCGCTGCTGGCATTGGCGTCTTCGCTGATCCAGGCGCTGGTGGCGATCGTGATGGTGGCGGTGCTGGCGCTGGTGTTCAACGCCACGGCGGCCACGATGAACGAGGCCACGCGCTGGCTGGAGCTGGCATCGTACGCGCTGGTGACCTTGTTGGGCGTGTGGCTGGTGTGGGTCAAGGCGGTGAGGCCGTTAGTGCGGCGGGCTGGTGCGCGCGGGCATGTGCAACAGCATGGGCATCATCATGAGCACCACCACGATCACAACCACCATAACCATCACCACCACGACCACGACCACGACCACGACTGCGGTTGCGGACACGCGCACGTACCCGCTCCGGAACAGGTCGCAGGTCCGCTGAACTGGCGCCGCGCGTGGTCAGCCATCTTTGCCGTGGGCCTGCGGCCCTGCAGCGGGGCGTTGATCGTGCTGGTGTTCGCGCTGTCGCAGAACTTCTTTCTGGCTGGCGTGGCGTCGGCCCTGGCGATGGGGCTGGGCACGGGGCTGACGGTGGCGACGCTGGCCTGCCTGGCCGTCGCCGCCGGGGGCGCGGCCACACGCCTGGGCAGCCGCCTGTCTGGCGCGGGCGCGGCGAGGCTGCGTTACGCCATCGAGGCGCTGGCGGCGATGGCAGTGCTGTTGCTGGGGGTGATGCTGCTGGGCGGCATGGTGGCGGCGGGCGGCTGACGCGATCTGTTCAGGATTTGCGGCCGGCGCGCGGATGCGCCTGGTCGTAGGCCTTGGCCAGATGCTGGAAATCCAGCCGTGTGTAGATCTGCGTGGTCGAGATGTTGGCGTGGCCAAGCATCTCCTGCACGGCGCGCAGGTCTTGCGCGGATTGCAGGACGTGGCTGGCGAAACTGTGGCGCAAGACGTGGGGATGTACATGCGTGGGCACACCCGCCGTCTGCGCGATGCGCGCAAGCTGCAACTGCACCACGCGCGGCGAAATGCGGCGTCCGCGCGCGCCCAGGAAAAGTGCGGTCGCATCTTCGGGTGGCGGCGCGGGTAGCGCGAGTTGCGGACGCACTTCGATCCACTTGCGCAGCGCGGTCAGGGCCTGCTGACCGACCGGCACCGAGCGGCGTTTGCCGCCCTTGCCCAGCACCACGACCTCGGCGTCATCCAGATTCAGCCAGCCGCGCGATTCGTAATTGGCGGCGCGCTCGTAGCGCAGGTCCAGTCCGACCAGTTCCGACAGACGCAGTCCGCTGGAATACAGCAGCTCGAACATGGCTTGATCGCGCAGTGCGGCCGGTTCAGTGGCGACCTGTGCGGGCGCGCTATCCAGGAGGGCCTGCGTCTGCTCGACCGACAAGGCCTTGGGCAGGCCACGCGGCGCCTTGGGGGCGCGCACGCCCGCGACGGGATTGCCGGCCAATTCGACGGCCGGCGCCCACCATTGATAGAAGCCGCGCCATGCCGCCAGCGTGCGCGCCAGGCGGCGCGGACCGCGGCCCTGCGCGTGCAGGCGCGCGACGAACTGGCGGATGTGGCCGTTGGCGAGCTTATCGAGCGGCAGGCCGGCCTTGTCGGCCAGTTCGCGCAAGAATTGAAGTTCGCGCCGGTAGCCGTCCAACGTATGGGGCGAGTACCGCCGGTTGGTTTCCAGATGGCGCAGCCAGGCGCGCATCGGATCCGGCAAAGGGGCGGGGGGCGGATTGGCGTCTTGCTCGGCGTTGTGCATCGCGTTGTCCTTGTCCGCCCCGGCAGGCTTATGCCTTGGGCGAGGCCGGATTCAGCCGGTGCAGGGCTGCCGACGCAAGCTGGCCGACGGATTCCAGGAACGTCGTGCCCATTTCGGGCGTGAAACGTTCGGGGTCGTCGGAACCCAGCACCAGCAGGCCCACGGCGGCACCGTCCGCTTCAAGGCGCAGCGGCACCAGCGCCAGCGACTTGGGCTTGGCGTCCAGCCAGTTCACCGCTTCGAAGGCGGTGTCGGCGCCGACATACGGTGTTTTCAGGCTGTCGGTGAAGGTGCGCACGTCGTCCGACACGGGCTCGCCGTAGCCGTGATCGGGCAATTCGGACAAGTTCCAGAGCCGCAGCGCCACGTGGTTCAGTTCAAATTGTTCGGCCAGGCCCAGCGCGATTTCGCCGGGCACCAGTTGCGGATCGCATTCGGACAAGAGGCGGCAGCACCACTTGGCCACGTGCGAACCGATGGTCTCGTTGGCGGTGGCGTTGCGCACCAGTTCGTTCAGGCGCCATTCGAGTTCGCGGGTGCGTTCGCGCAGCGTGAGGATCTGGCGTTCGCCCAGCGAAATGGCGCGCGAACCGTGCGGATGCGGGACCTGCAGCGTGGAGAAGACTTCGGCGTGTTCGTCGAAGAAGCCGGGGTTCTCTTGCAGGAAGGCGGCGATGTCCTGGGCGGTGAAAGCGGTATCGGTCATAGAGTTATCGGTTCAGCGCCATGGAGAAGACGAGCTTGTCGATGTCGACCTGGCCCGTGAAGACGGATTCGGCCGGGCCGGTCATGCGGAGTTGTTCGCCGTTCCAGGCGACGGTCAGCACGCCGCCGAGCGCTTGCACGCGCACGGGCGAATCGAGCAGGCCGCGGCGGATGCCGGCCGCGACGGCTGCGCAGGCGCCCGTGCCGCAGGCCAGCGTTTCGCCGACACCGCGCTCGAAGACGCGCAGGCGGATGTTGTTGCGGTCGACGACCTGCATGAAGCCGGCGTTGACGCGGCGCGCAAAGCGCGGATGGGTTTCGATCAGCGGACCCAGCACGGCGACGGGCGCGGTGTCGACGTTGTCGACAACCTGCACCGCGTGCGGGTTGCTGATGGCGACGGCGGACACGGAGACCGTGCGGGGAAATCCGGCGGGGGCGTCGAGGTCCAGTTCCCAGAGGGTGTCCTGGCCTTGCGTGACGGCAGGCAGGCCGGCGGTGTCGAAGGGCAGCGCGGCCGGGTCGAAGCGGGTACTGCCCATTTCCACGGTGACCTGCTCGTCGTCGCCTTCGTCCAGAACCAGGATGCCCGTGGCGATTTCAGCGCGCAGCGGATTGCGGTCCGACAGGCCTTGCTCGTGCACGAAACGCACGAAGCAGCGGGCGCCGTTGCCGCAGTGTTCGACCTCGGAGCCGTCGGAATTGAAAATGCGATAGCGGAAGTCGGCGTCCGGCCGGGTGGCGGGTTCGACCAGCAGGATCTGGTCGGCGCCGATGCCGAAGTGGCGGTCGCCGAGGGCGCGTGCGCGCTCGGGCGTCATCTCGATGGTCTGACGGACGCCGTCGAGCACAACGAAGTCGTTGCCCGCGCCGTGCATCTTGGTGAAGTTCCAGTTCATCTGCGGATTATCGCCCATTCTCGCGGTGCGGCGAGCGTGCGCCGCGGTTCAGTACAGCTTGGGTTCGCCTACGGGGCGCGTC
Source organism: uncultured Achromobacter sp. (assembly GCA_966111495.1). Taxonomy (GTDB): domain Bacteria; phylum Pseudomonadota; class Gammaproteobacteria; order Burkholderiales; family Burkholderiaceae_B; genus Achromobacter. Next base: position 4,634 of record CBHWAL010000353.1, read on the forward strand.
TTGAAGCGGCGGTGGACCCAGTAATACTGGCTGGGGCAGCGGCGCACCCAGGATTCGAGTTCGCGGTTCAGGCGGGCGGTGGCCGCTTCCAGGCTGTCGTTGCCCGGAAAGTCTTCAAGCGGCGGCAGCACGTCGACGTGGTATTTGCCCGTGTCCGGATTCCAGAACCCTACGATGGGCAGGACGGCGGCGTTCCATTTCTGCGCCAGTTGGGCCGTGGCGACGAGCGTGGCGGCCGGCACGCCGAAGAACGGCACGAAGACCGAGCCCACGCGGCCGAAGTCCATGTCGGGCAGGTAGTAGACGGGGCGCGGGGCGCGAAGGTGCCGGATCAGGTCGCGCACGCCATCCTTGCGGCTGACCAGGAAGACTTCGTTAAAGCGCGCCCGCCCGGCGGCCACGACGGCGTCGATGTGCGGGTCGCTCTGCGGCGTGTACATGGTGGCCGCGCTTGGAATAACCATGGTGAGGCTGGTGGCGGCGGCGTCCAGCGCAATGAAGTGCGGTGCAAGCAGGATCACCGGCCGCCCCTCGGCCGTCAGCGCATTGATCCGGTCGGCGCCCTGAAGCGTGACCATGTCCTTGATCGCTTCGGGTGTGCCGTACCAGAGCACGCCACGGTCGACGATGGACTGCGCCAGCGCGCGGAAGTGGTCGGCCACCCATTGTTCGCGCACGGCCGCGGGCTGGTCGGGAAAGCACAGTTCGAGGTTGCGGCGCACGATGTGCGCGCGCGACTTGGCCAGGCGGGGCGCAAGCCAGCCCAGGCACGCGCCGATGCGCAGGCGCGTCGAC
>CBHWAL010000354.1:0-5402 GCA_966111495.1 uncultured Achromobacter sp.
CGGGCGGACGCGCCGCTTGGGTGTTCAATCCAGGGGGGCTTCGTGCAGCACGGCGACCGGCACGGGCAGGTCGCCCGGCAGGCGGGGATAGCGTTTGAGCACCAGCGGGTCGTGGCCCGGCACGAAGTGGCTGATCGAGCCCGCCAGCTTCAAAAGGCGCTTGTGCCCGGCCAGCATCTGCTCCACGTCCACCACCACGGGAAATGGCAGCTTCAGCGTGGCGTTGTCGTAGTAATGCGCGGCGTCCGAGGCCAGCACGACCCAGCCGCGCGCCGTATGCACCCGCACCGCCTGCAGCCCTTTGGTATGGCCGCCGATGCACAGCAGTTCGATGCCGGGTTGCAGCACGTCGTCGCCATCGTGGAACTCGACGCGGTCTTCGTAGAGCCGGTGCACGAATTCGCAGACATCCTCGACCGCGAAGGCGCGGCGCAGCACGGGCTGGCACATGCACGAGCCGGTCGCAAACGCGGCTTCGGCCTCCTGCAGGTGAAACCGTGCATTGGGCAGTTTGTCCAGGTTGCCGGCGTGATCCCAATGCAGATGCGTCAGGATCACGTCCCGGATCTGTTCGGGCCGCACGCCAAGATAGCGCAGCGCTTCAATGGGGCAGCAGTCCAGCGGCCGTCCGCGCTGCGTCGCGCCGCGCTCGCCAAAGCCCGTGTCGACCAGGATGGCCGTGTCGCCCAGCTTGATCAGCCAGACGTAGAAGTCCATCTCGACGGTGCCATCGTGCGCGTCGTGCAGGATGAAATTGTGCGAGGCCGGACGGGTCATGCGCGCGTATCGCAGCGCATAGACTTCATAGCAGGGTAAGTTGTCGGTCATGGCCGGGCGCCTCCTACGCCGTTATACGCCAAGATAGGCTTGCCTTACGAAATCGTCTTCAAGCAGCTCCTGGCCCGTGCCGGTGCGCACAACAGCGCCGCGCTCCAGCACGTAGGCCCGGTGCGACAGCCGCATTGCAAGCCGGGCGTTCTGTTCGACCAACACGATGGACAATCCCGATTCCCGGTTCAGCCGCTCCACCGCCTGGGCGATCTCCGCGATCACCTTGGGCGCGAGGCCCAGCGACGGCTCGTCCAGCAGCAGCAGTTTCGGCTGGGCCATGAGCGCCCGGCCGATCGCCACCATCTGCTGCTCGCCGCCCGACAGCGACCCGGCCATCTGCGCGCGCCGCTCCTGCACGCGCGGAAACAGTCCATAGATCATGTCGAGCGTGCGCCGCCGCGTGGCCGCGCAACGTGTGGTGTAGGCGCCTAGTTCCAGGTTGTCCATGACGGTCATCCGCGGGAATAGACGCCGGCCTTCGGGCGACAACGCGATGCCGCGCGCCACGCGGCCCGCTGCGGGCATGGCGGCGATGGATTGGCCGTCCCAGCGCAGGTCGCCGCGTGCCAGCGTCTTCAGTCCCATCATCGCCTTGAGCGTGGTGGACTTGCCGGCGCCGTTGGATCCCACCAGCGCCACGATCTCGCCGTCGCCGACTTGCAGCGACACGTCGTGCACGGCCTCCAGTTGGCCGTAGCGCACGGCAATGGATTGGGCTTCAAGCATGGGCATAGTCGGGGGCTCCCAGATAGGCTTCGATCACGGCGGGGTTGGACTGGATCTCCTGCGGCGTGCCTTCCGCGATCTTGCGCCCCTGCACCAGCACGTAGATGCGATGGCACAGTTCCATCACCACGGCCATGTGGTGTTCGACGAACAGCACGGAAATGCCGCGATGCGTGCGCAGCCGCTGCAGCAGCCTGCCCAGTTCGGCGCACTCCTCGCCATTCAGGCCGGCGGCGGGCTCGTCCAGCAGCAAGATCTTGGGGTTGGTCGCAAAGCCGATCGCCACGCCCAGCAGTTTCTGGTGGCCGTAGGCCAACCCGCCGGCCGCCACGTCCCGGTACGGCCCCAGCCCGGACAATTCCAGAATCTCGTCCACCTCGCGCGCCACGCGCTGCAACGCCGCTTTGCGGGCGCGGGTGGTGACGGTGTGCGTCCACACGGAGCCGGGCAGCGTCGACAACGCGCCGCGCAGCAGGTTCTGCGCCACCGTGGCGCCCTGGTAGACCGAGGTCGACTGGAACGTGCGGGCCAGGCCGCGCCGCACGACGGCGCTGGGCGCCTTGCCCGTGATGTCCGTACCCTCCAGCACCACCTGGCCGGCAGTGGGAATCAGCGTGCCGCTGATCAGGTTGAATGCGGTGCTCTTGCCGGCGCCGTTGGGGCCGATCAGTCCCACCACCTCGTCGCGCGCCACCGTCAGGTCCAGGCCGCTGACCGCCTGCAGGCCGCCGAAGCGCTTGGACAGGCCCTTGACCTCAAGCAGGGGCCGCGAAGTCGTTGCCGTCGTCATGGCTGCTTCCTCCATTTACGCGGCAGGCGCATGCCGGCCAGCCCTTGCGGCAGGAACCGCAACATCAGGATCAACGCCACGCCATACAGGATGTCCTGCGATTCCACGGCGCCGCGGAAGAACTCGGGCAGCGGCGTCATCACCAGCGCACCCACCAGCCCGCCCAACAGGTATCTGCGCCCGCCGACCACCATCATGATGATGAGCGCGACCGACAGGTGCATGTTGAACGACTCAGGCGAGATGTAGCCGACGTAGTGCGCCAGCAGCGCGCCGCCCAGCCCGGCGAAGACGCTGGCCAGCGTGAACGCGAACAACTGCGTGCGGCGCACGCCGATGCCGCTGGACTCGGCCAGCGCCGGGTTCTCGCCGACGGCGTCCACCGCCTCGCCCGCCGGCGACGCGTAAAACCTGCGGAAGAACGCCAGCACGGCAATGGCGATTGCCGCCGCCAGCGCGTAGAACGCCGGTTTGTCCAGGAAGACATAGCCGAAGATGGCGGGCGGCGGAATGTTGGTGATGCCGTTGGCGCCGCCGGTGACATCACCGAATTCCAGCAGCACCAGGCGCAGCAGCTCGCCGAAAGCAAAGGTCACCAGCACAAAGTACACGCCCTGCAACCGCAGCACGATGCGCCCCAGCAGATAGGCGACGAGACCAGCGGCGGCCATTGCCGCCACCACCCCGACGGCGAACGGCAGCCCCAGCCCCTTGACGCAGAACACCGACGCGTACGCCCCGATGCCGGCCAGTGCGCCGTGGCACAGCGAGATCTGCCCCGCCCTGGCCAGCACCGACAGCGACGTCACGACGATGGCGTTGATGCAGATGAAGATGGCCAGGTGATAGGTAAAGGCCTGATTCAGCAGGAACGGGATGCAGACCAATCCCGCAAGGCCCAAGAGACCCGCCGCCCCCAGCGGCTGCGGCGCGGCGGCTCCTCGGATCAGCGATTGGGTTTCGGTCTGGCCCGGCGGCATCGACGGCAACACGGCTTTGCTCATATCCATCTCACGCCTCCGCCTTGCCCAGCAGCCCGGCGGGCCGCATTACCAGAATGCCCATCACCAGCGCGAAGATCAGGATCTCCGCGAGGCTGTTGCTCATGAAGGAACTGGCCAGGCTTTCCGACACGCCCAGCAGCAGGCTTGCCGCCGCCGCGCCCGGGACGCTGCCCAGTCCGCCCAGGATCACCACGATGAAGGCCTTGAGAAGCGGTGTGCTGCCGATGAAGGGCGAGACCGAAAACAGCGGCGCCATCAGCGCCCCCGCTATTGCCGCCAGCCCCACGCCGATGCTGAAGCCCAGCGGATACATCAGCTTGGCCCGCACGCCCTGCGCCGTCGCGATCTCCATGTCCTGCACCGCGGCGCGCAACGCCTTGCCCTGCCGCGTATGGATCAGGAACCCATACAGCACCGCCAGCACGATCACCGAGCAGACCGCGACGTACAGCCGCGACGCCGGGATGATCACCGTGCCAAGGTGGAACACGCCCTCGGCCACCTGCGGCATGATCTGCGAGTCCGGGCCAAACACCACCAGCGCCGCCGACTGCAGGATCATCCCCACGCCGATGGTTGCGATCATGCCGTTGAGCTCATCGTGGCGGAAGGGCTTGAGCACGGCCCACTCCACCAGCCAGCCCAGCGCCGCCGTCACGACGAAAGCGCCCAACAACGCCACGAGGAACGGCGCCTGCCAATGGCTCATCAGAACGTAGGTCGCGAACGCCCCGACCATGTAGAACTGGCCGTGCGCAAAATTGACGACTCGCATCACGCCGAACACCAGCGTGAACCCCACCGCCATCAGCAGGTAGAGCAAGCCGATGATGACGCCGTTGACCAGCGCCTGGGCTAATAAGTTGGACATGGAAATCCCCTTTCGCCGGCTTATTTCTGGATATCGACGCACTTGTCGATATCGCAACGCGCCACGGTGACTTCCTGGCCATTGCGGACCTCGGAGATGAAGAACGGCGAGGCGACCTGATGGTCGATGCCATAGCGCGCCTTGCCGCTCCAGTTCACGATGCCCTGAATGCCCTTGTAGTCCTTCAGCTTGGCCAGTTCATCCCGCACCTTGGTGCTGTCGGCCACGGTGCCGGCATTCTGCATTGCCTTGAACAGCATGTGCGTGCCGTCGTAGAAGGCCGGGCTGAAGCCGTTCATGTTCTTCTTGTATTTGTCCTGGTAGCGCTGGGCATAGTGCGCCACCTCCTTGTTATTTGGATCCTGCAACGACGTGACCATCATGCCCTCGGTCGCCGTCTTGCCCGCCACCGCCACGATCTCGGGCGTGGCCGGTCCGCCATTACGCACGATCGGCCCCTTGAAGCCCAGCTCCCGCGCCTGCCGAACGATCATCCCCGCCGTGGCCGGCGAGTTGCCGTCCAGCTCGATGGCGTCTATGCCCGAGCTGATCATCCGGGTCAGCAGCGGCACCATGTCCACCCGCTGGCGTTCGAAGAACTCCTTGCTCGACAGCGCGGCGCCCGCCTTCTCGTACGCCTTGGCCAGGTCATTGGATATCTGCTGCCCAGACTCGTCGTTGGGAAAGAGTCCGCCAACCTTCTTCAAGTTAAATCGCTTGACCAGCCACGCGATGATCGGCGGGGCCGTCTCCTCGGTCGTCAGATTGGGACGGAAGGAGTACGGCTTTTCCGGACTGAGCGCCTTGTTGGTGAAGCCCAGCGTCATGATGATGACCTTCTCGCGCTCGGTGACCGGCTGCACGGCCAGCGCCGGCGCGGACCCCATCGGGCCGATGATGTACTTGACCTTGTCGTCGCTGACCAGGCGGTTGGCGGCTGTGACCGCGTCGGCGGACTGATACTTGTCGTCGTAGGGAATGACGCTGATCTTGTACTTCTTGCCGCCGACCTCCAGCCCGCCCTGGGCATTGACGTCGTCGGCCGCGAGCTCGGCGCCGTACAGCAGCGCCTGGCCCCACGCGGCGCCGGCGCCGGACAGCGTCACCAGTGCGCCGATCTTCAGCGTGTCCTGCGCCATGGCCGCGGCGGGCAGCGCCAACGCCAGGGGCAGCATTACCT
>CBHWAL010000355.1:0-5389 GCA_966111495.1 uncultured Achromobacter sp.
GTTCGGCCTGCGGCTGGATATCGCGCAGCGGACGGGTCAACAGGCGCAACGTCGTCAGCCGTTGCGCCAGGAATTCCGGCGCGCGATACAGATGCAGCACCGGTTCCAGCGCGGCCAGCGTCAGCTTGCTGACGCGCAACGCGCGCTTGAGCGGATTCTTCTTGATCTTGCGAATGAGGTCCACGCGGCCCACCAACAGGCCCGCCTGCGGCCCGCCCAGCAGCTTGTCGCCGCTAAACGTGACCAGGTCGGCGCCCGCAGCGATGGTCTCGCGCACGGTGTCTTCTTTGGGCAGCCCGAACTGCGTCAGGTCCACCAATGTGCCGCTGCCCAGGTCCACCGTGGCCGGCAGGCCGCGCGCATGGGCCAACGCCGCCACCTCGGCGACGCTCACGCTTTTCGTAAAGCCCGTCACCGCGTAGTTGCTGCAATGCACCTTCATCAGCATCGCGGTGCGCGGGCCGATGGCGTTTTCATAATCCGCCGCGTGCGTGCGATTGGTGGTGCCGACCTCGACGAGCTTGGCGCCTGCCCGCTTCATGATGTCGGGAATGCGAAAGGCGCCGCCGATCTCGACCAGTTCGCCGCGCGAGACCACCACTTCGCGGCGGTCCCCCAGAGCGTTCAGCATCAGCAGCACGGCCGCGGCATTGTTGTTGACCACCGTCGCGGCCTCGGCGCCGGTCAGTTCGCACAGCAGGTCGTCGATGAGATCGTCGCGGTCGCCGCGCCCGCCGGTGTCCAGGTCGAACTCCAGATTGGCGGGCGTGGTCAGCGCGCGCAGCACCGACGCCACCGCTTCGTCGGGCAGCAGCGCGCGGCCCAGGTTGGTGTGCAACACGGTGCCGGTCAGGTTGTAAACCGCGCGCAGGCGCGGCCGCGCGGCCTCGTCCAGCGCGGCCGACGCGCGCGCCGCCACCGCCGCCGCCTCAAGCTCGTGACGCGGCACGCCGCCGTCCAGCGCGCGCTTGCGCAGCGCGTCCAGATCGCGGCGCAGGGCCGCCACCACCTGCGTGCGGCCGTGGGTTTCCAGCGCCGGCTGCAACGCGTCCGCGTTCAACAGGCGGTCCAGCGAAGGGATGTCGGACGCGGCGGCAAGGCCGGCGCCGGACAGGTGATCTGCCATGCGAGACTCCGTCATTGAGCGGCGCTAGTCCTCGGCGCCATGCCACAGCAGCGGATTGCCGCTGGACCGCGAATAACCGGCCTCGCCCACCAGCACGTCAAGCATCAGGCTGGCCAGGTCGTCGGCCACCGGTTCCACGTACAGGTCCTTGTCCTGATAGAAGATCTTGCGGTACGTGTGGCAGTTGTCACAGGTTTCCGCCTTGATGGCGGGCGTGCGCCCCTCGATGGACTGGTACGCGACCTTTTCCACGTCTTCGCAATGCGAGCACTTGACCCGCACCATATGCCACTGCGTGGCGCACAGGCTGCAGCACAGGTAGCGATAGCCTTCGTACTGGCCGCCGACGCGCACGATGCTGGCGACCGGCAGGCTGCCGCACACCGGGCACACGCCGAACGGGCTGGCGACAGGCAGTTGTTTGGGATCGAAGCGGTTGGCCAGGTCCGTCCAATAGACCTGCAGCGCCGCCATGACGAAGGGCGCGGCCGCGCTGTCCACGCCCTCGTCCTGCTCGGACAGCACGGCCTGCGCCAGATCTTCGAGCGATTCGGGATCGTCGGCCAGCGCGCGTCGCAGCGCGGCGCAGACGTCGATGGCTTCGGCGGGCACGCCCGGGGCGCGCGACACGTCGTCCAGCAACTGGCCCAGGATGCGGCGCCACAGCGCATCGCGCGGCCAGCCGATCGCCTGCAGCGGCGGCATGCCGTGCGCCTGCGCGAGCGAGATGCGGTCTTCGCTGGCGGGCGGCGCCGCGCAGTCCTGCAGCGCGCGATGCTGGGCATCGACCAGATGCGCCATCAACTGCAGGTAATCGCCCACCGGATTGCCGTCGGCAAGCTGTCGCAGGCGGGCGGCCCGCGCGGCGAAGACGGCTTTCCGTTCCGGCAGGGTGATGCGGGGAATGGCGTTATGGTCTAGCGCTTCGATCTCGCCGCGCGGAAGAATTCGCTGCAATTCTCGTCTCCAAAGAAACAAATACGGCTGCCAGCCTGCGAAGAGGATAGCAGCCGTGCGGTTACGACATGCCGGTGACTATTTCTTCACCTGCTCCCGGAACCAGGCGCGATGGTGCTTCCACGCCCAGCCGGCGGTGACATAGCCGCGCAGCATTGCCGTAAGCGACCCCTTCACCCAGATCGCCGCGTAAATATGCACAATGATCGCGCAAATCAGCACCAGCGCACAAACGGCATGCAGCACCGACGCGGCGCGGACCACCCAGATCGGGAAGTAGAACGCGAAATACTCGCGCCAGATCACGATGCCGCTGACCATCAGCCCCAGCATGCACAGGATCAGCACGTAGAACAGCAGCTTCTGGCCGGCGTTGTACTTGCCGACCTCGGGCAGCTTTTCCTCGCGGTTCTCGACCACGTCATTGAGCTGCCGGAGCCACTGGCGATCCGCCTTCGTCATGAGGTTGTGACGCCACATGTGCCCGGCAAACACCGCAAAGCAGACGAACATTACCACCCCGATGAACGGATGCAGAATGCGTGTCCAGGGTCCGCCCCCGAACAGGTTGGACAGCCAATACATGGACGGATGAAACAGCGCCAGCCCGGACAACGCGAGCAGAATGAACGTGAGCGCGATGATCCAGTGGTTGGTGCGCTCGCCCGGCGTGTAGCGCTTGATGCGGCGATAGTGGCGGTCTTCACTCATGGCGCACCTCCTCTTCGGCCTTGCGTTCGTCTTCCTCGGTCACTTCGTTGCGGCCCACGCGCGCATAGTGGAAAAAGCCCGCCAGCGCGGTGAACGCCATCGCGGCCAGGCCCAGCGGCTTGGCCAGGCCCTTCCACAGCGACACCATCGGACTGATCCTCGGATCGGCGGGTAGACCGTGGTACAGCCCCGGCTGGTCGGCGTGATGCAGCACGTACATGACGTGCGTGCCGCCCACGCCGGGCGGGTCGTACACGCCGGCCTGCGCGAAGCCGCGCGACTTCAGGTCCTCGACGCGTTCGGCCGCATGCTGGTGCATGTCGTCCTTGGTGCCGAAGACGATGGCGCCGGTGGGACAGGCCTTGACGCACGCGGGCTCCATGCCGACCGCCACGCGGTCCGAACACAGCGTGCACTTGTAGGCCTTGTTGTCCTTCTTGGAAATGCGCGGAACGTTGAACGGACAGCCGGTGATGCAGTAGCCGCAACCGATGCAGTTTTCCTCGTGGAAATCCACGATGCCGTTGTTGTACTGGATGATGGCGCCCGGCGAGGGACAGGCCTTCAGGCAACCCGGATCCTCGCAGTGCATGCAGCCGTCCTTGCGGATCAGCCATTCCAGGTCGCCGGCGGGGTTCTCGAATTCCGAGAAGCGCATGACGGTCCAGGAGTGCTCGGTGAGGTCGGCCGGGTTGTCGTAGACGCCCACGTTGACGCCGATCTCGTCGCGCAGGTCGTTCCATTCCATGCAGGCGCTCTGGCAGGCCTTGCAGCCGATGCACTTGGAGACGTCGATCAGCTTGGCCACCGAGCCCGTGATGGGTTCACGGATGCCCGGCGGCGGCGTGGTGGTGGCGGAGCGCCGCTTGATGTCCAGGGATTGCATTGACATGTCGGTTCTCCTATACCTTTTCGACCTTCACCAGGAACGACTTGAATTCCGGTGTCTGGGAATTGCCGTCGCCCACGAATGGCGTCAGGGTGTTGGTGAGGAAGCCCGGCCTGGCGATGCCCACGAAGCCCCAATGGATCGGGATCCCGACCTGGTGCACTGTCTTGCCCTCGATGAGGAGCGGACGAAGGCGCTTGGTGACGAGCGCCACGGCCTTGATGTAGCCGCGGTTGGACGACACCTTGACGCGCGATCCGTTGGGAATGCCCAGTTCCTTGGCCAGCGCCTCGCCGATCTCCACAAACTGCTCGGGCTGGAGAATCGCGTTGATGCGGACGTTCTTGGTCCAGTAGTGGAAGTGTTCCGTCAGCCGGTAGGTGGTGGCGACATACGGGAAGTTTTCCACCGTGCCCATTGCCGCGAGGTCATCCTTGAAGATGCGCGCGGCCGGGTTGCTGGTGACGCCCTTGGCGTTGGGATGCAGCGGGTTATAGCCTAGCGGGTTTTCGAAGGGCTCGTAGTGTTCGGGGAACGGCCCTTCGGCCAGGCCCGCCCGCGCAAAGAAACGCGCCACGCCTTCAGGGTTCATGATGAACGGCCCCATGCCGCCCGCGGGGTTCTCGTCGCCCTTGAAGTCGGGGATGTCGGCGCCCACCCACGCCCTGCCATTCCAGGACACGACGCTACGGCGCGGATCGAACGGCTTGCCTTCCAGGTCGCACGATGCGCGGTTGTACAGGATGCGGCGGTTGGCCGGCCACGCCCAGGCCCAGTTCAGGGTCTGGCCGATGCCGGTGGGATCGCTGTTGTCGCGGCGCGCCATGAGGTTGCCGCCCGGGCCCCACGCGCCGGCAAAGATCCAGCAGCCGCTGGCGGTGGAACCGTCGTCGCGCAGTTCGGCAAAACCGGCAAGCTGCTCGCCGCCGCGGCGCATGATCTTCGTCGGATCCTTGGGGTCGGCCAGATCCACAAGCGCGCGGCCCGTGTATTCCTTGGCCAGCTCCTCGGCCGTTGGATTCTGCGGGTTGGAATAAGGCCACGACAGGTTGACGATGGGGTCGGGATACTTGCCGCCGTCCTGTTCGTACATCTTGCGCAGGCGCGTGTAGATGAGCGCCATGATCTCGATGTCGCTCTTGGCTTCGCCCGGGGGTTCGGCGCCCTTCCAGTGCCATTGCAGCCAGCGGCCGGAGTTGACCAGCGCGCCGTCTTCCTCGGCAAAACAGGTGGTGGGCAGCCGGAAGACCTCGGTCTGGATCTTGGACGGATCCACGTCGTTGGCCTCGCCGGCGTTGCGCCAGAACTCCGAGGTTTCGGTGACCAGCGGGTCCATGATGACCAGGAACTTGAGCTTGGCAAACCCGTCGTTGAGCTTGGCCTTGTTGGGCGCCGCGGCCAGCGGGTTGAAGCCCTGCGCGATGTAGCCGTTCATCTTGCCCTGGACCATCAGCTCGTAGACTTGCAGCATGTCGTACAGCTTGTCCAGCTTGGGCAGGTAGTCGAACGCCCAGTTGTTTTCAGCCGTGGCCGAGCCGCCCCACCAGGCCTTCATCAGGCTGACGTGGAACTTGTGATAGTTCTGCCAGTAGCTGAGCTGGTTCGGCCGCAGCGGCTTGAGCGTGCGCGTATCGATGTACTTGGCGTAGTCCTGCTCGGGCTCGTTGGGCAGCTCGCGGACCGCCGCGCCGAAGACGGAGATCGTC
>CBHWAL010000356.1:0-5377 GCA_966111495.1 uncultured Achromobacter sp.
ATCCGCATGCCGGGCACCGACGGCCAGCACACCTTCTTCCAGTGGCTGCACCAAAGCGAGGAAGGCGCGCCGGTGGACTTCATCGCCAGCCTGCAAGGGCACACGGACAGCCCCGATGCGCATCGCATGCTGCTGGCCAACTGCCTGGCGCAGCGCCAGGCGCTGCTGCGCGGCAAGAGCCTGGAGCAGGCGCTGCTGGACGTCGCCCACATCGACAACCAGGAGCGCGCGCTGACGCTGGCGCAGCACATGGTGCATCCGGGCGGCCGGCCGTCGACGCTGATCGTCCTGCGCCAGCTTGATCCGCGCGGCCTGGGCGCGCTGCTGGCGTTGTACGAGCACAAGGTGTTCGTGCAGAGCGTGGTCTGGGGCATCAACCCCTTCGACCAATACGGCGTGGAACTGGGCAAGCGGCTTGCCAGCGGCATCGAGCGCGAGCTGGCGGTGCCGGTGTCGGCGGGCGTGGTCGATTGGGGGCATGACGCCTCCACGTCGTACTGGATTGACCGCTACCGCAGCCATGCGCAAGCCCCGCGTCCCCGCCATGCGTGGGTGCCCGGCATGACGGCCCATCTCTGACGGAGCGTGGACATGCCGGACACGCAAGTGTTGGTGACGGGCGGCGCTGGCTACATCGGTACGCATACGCTGGTGGCGATGATTGCCGCCGGCCTGCGTCCGATCGTGCTGGACAACCTCAGCAACGGCAGCCGCGAGGCCGTGCGCCGGGTTGAACAGCTTTGCGGCACGCCCATCCCGCTGATCGAAGGCGACATCCGCTCGCGCGGCCTGGTGGCCGCCGTGCTGGCGGATGCGGCCGCGCGAGGCACGCCGGTTCAGTCCGTGCTGCATCTGGCCGGCTGCAAGGCGGTGGGCGAATCGGTGGCGGACCCGCTCAAGTACTACGACAACAATGTGCAGGGTTCGCTGGTCCTCTTGCGCGCCATGCGCGAGACGGGCGTGTCGCGGCTGGTCTTCAGCTCGTCGGCCACGGTCTATGGCGAGCCGCAGTACCTGCCATTCACCGAGGCCCATCCGCTGGCGCCGGCCAATCCGTATGGCCGCACCAAGCTGATGGTCGAGGACATGCTGCGGGATGTGTGCGTGGCGGATCCCGCGTTCAGCGCCGTCACGCTGCGCTACTTCAACCCGATTGGCGCGCATCCCAGCGGGATGATCGGCGAAAGTCCGCGCGACCTGCCCAACAACCTTTTTCCGTTCATCACCCAGGTGGCGGTGGGACGCCAGCCGTTCCTGCGCGTCTTCGGCGACGACTACGACACGCCGGATGGCACCGGCGTGCGCGACTATCTGCACGTCATGGATCTGGCGCGCGGCCATGTGCAGGCGCTGACCTACGCGGACAGCCATCCGGGCTTCGTGGCGGTCAACCTGGGCACGGGGCAGGGCACCAGCGTCATGGAACTGGTGCGCGCGTTCGAACGGGTCAACGGCTGCACGATCCCGCTGCGCATCCTGCCGCGGCGCGCGGGCGACGTCGAACGCATGTGGGCCGATCCTGCGTTGGCGGCATCGCTGCTTGGGTGGCGCAGCACGCACGACGTGGAATCCATGTGCGCGGACGGCTGGCGCTGGCAGCAGGGCAACCCGCAAGGCTATGAGGCGGAGCCGGGGTTGGTCTCGATCTCGGCCGCCGCATAACCCCAACGCCGTGTCGGAGGACTTCCGGCGGATGCGCCAGAGCGGTTACAGTTGACGGAATTATTGCGAAGCAGCATTCCCCGGGGCATGGCGCCCGGGGCTTCGCACCGTCAGCGAGGCAAACCCATGTTCGTTATCCATCCGTCTTCCGGAACTGCCGGCTCCCTGTCCGGAGCCCGGCAATGAGCGGCCCCAGCTATTTCCCCACGGCGCACTGGAACCTGGACGGCATCGTGTCCGGCCTGCGCGATGCGCGGGTCGCCTGGCGTGGCCCGCGCGGCCGCCTGCGCGACGACGCCGGCCTGCGCGAGTTCCCTTCGCAGGAAAGCCTGCGCCAGATCATCAAGGACCTCTGTGGCGCCTTGTTCCCGATGCGCCTCGGTCCCATCGACCTGCGCGAAGAGGTCGAGGACTTTTACGTCGGCCACACCATCGGCGCCGCGCTCGATGCGCTCTTGCACCAGGTCTGTCTTGAGCTGCAATACGAGGGTCGGCATGATGCGGCCCAGCACGCGGACACGCAGCAGCGCGCCACCGACATCGTGCGCCGCTTTGGCGCGGAGCTGCCGGCCGTGCGCGCCGCGCTCGATCTGGACGTGATGGCCGCCTACCAGGGCGATCCGGCTGCGCACAACGTGGACGAGGTCCTGCTGTGCTATCCGGGCGTCGCGGCCATGATCCATCACCGCCTTGCCAACGTCCTGTATCGCCTGGGCGTGCCGATGCTGGCGCGCATCGTGGCCGAGATCGCCCATGCCGACACGGGCATCGACATCCATCCGGGCGCGACCATCGGCCGCAGTTTCTTCATCGACCACGGCACGGGTGTGGTGATCGGCGAAACCGCCATCATTGGCGACCGCGTGCGGCTCTACCAGATGGTCACGCTGGGCGCCAAGCGTTTCCCGCCTGGCGAAAACGGCGAACTCAAGAAGGGCCTGGCGCGCCACCCCCTGATCGAGGACGACGTCGTGATCTACGCGGGCGCCACGATCCTGGGCCGCGTCACTATCGGCAAGGGCTCGACCATCGGCGGCAATGTCTGGCTTACGCGCAGCGTGGCGCCGGGCAGCAACGTGACGCAGGCCAGTCTGGTCAGCGACATGCCCGATTGCGGGCTGGGCGGATAAACGCGGCGGGCCGCGCGCCTGATTGCCGCGCGGCGGCGGGACGCAAGGAGCGAGGATTGGATACAGCACTTCCGGAGCTTGCCGCGCTGCGCGGCTTCATTGACCGCCATCCGCGGCTCTTCGTCCTGACCGGGGCCGGGGTCAGCACCGATTCCGGCATACCCGACTACCGCGATACCGAAGGCGAATGGAAGCGCCAGCCGCCCATGACGTTGCAAACGTTTATGGGCGCTGAGCTTTCGCGGGCGCGCTACTGGGCGCGCAGTATGGTGGGTTGGCGCCGCTTCGGTCACGTCAAGCCCAACGCGTCGCACCTTGCGCTGGCGCGCCTGCAGGCGCGTGGCCTTATCTCCATTCTGGTGACGCAGAACGTGGACGGCTTGCACGAGGCCGCGGGCAGCCGCGATGTCGTGGACCTGCACGGCCGGTTGGACGCCGTGCGCTGCATGAATTGCGACTGGCGCGGCGACCGCCACGACTGGCAGGACAAACTGCACGCGTTGAATCCGGATTGGATGCAGCTTGAAGCCAGCGATGCGCCCGACGGCGATGCAGACCTGGACGGCCACGATTTCTCGCGGTTCGCGGTGCCGCCGTGTCCGCGCTGCGGCGGCATCGTCAAGCCCGACGTGGTGTTCTTCGGCGAGACCGTTCCGCGCGAGCGCGTGGAGCGCGCCAACGCCGGCCTGGAGAGCGCCGACGCCGTTCTGGTGGCGGGCTCATCCCTGATGGTGTATTCCGGCTACCGATTCGTGACGGCCGCCTCGCGCATGGGCCTGCCGATCGCCGCCATCAACCTGGGACGCACCCGCGCCGACAGTCTGTTGACCCTGAAAGTGGAACAACCCTGCGCACTGGCGCTGGAAGCGCTTTAGAAAGAAGCGGCGGCGGCCGGTTTTTGACCGGTCTAAGCAAGTGCTTGCCCGGCAACGGTTTTTTCGGCCGGTTACAGACCTTTCCATAGGGTTGTCCACAGGAACTGGGGATAACTCCTAGGGATAACCCCAGTTTTTTGGAGTGATCCCGACGGCGTTGTCAAGTCTCGATGCCGTCCAATGCGTCCCCCAACAGCGCCTTGCGCGCCGCGTGCCAGCTTCCGGCGTCGGGCGCATAAAGCAGGCCGCCCGTGCGGTGCGTGGGCTTGTATGGCGAACCATCGAAATGCGCCGCATAGCCGCCTGCTTCCCGGTGCAGCAGCCAGCCCGCGGCGTGGTCCCACGCCGTGAGCTGGTTGTACAGCGCCACGTGGCAGTGGCCGGCCGCGAGCATGCGGTATTCGTGCGCGGCGCAGCGCAGCGAGGCCGTGCTGCCCAGCCGGGACAGGTTGCCGTTGACGGTGGTGCGAAGCGGTTCGGGCAGGGCGCCGGTGGAGATCAGGCCGTCCATGTCCTGCGGGGGCGCGGGGCTGGCGACGGCCAGCGGCACCCGCTTGCCGTTCTCGAATTCCAGCCAGGCGCCTTCGCCGCGCACGGCCAGCGCGCTGTCGCGGCTGACCGGGTCGTAGATCACGCCGGCGATCACGTCGCCGCGATGGCAGGCCGCGATCATCATGCCGAACAGCGGCAGGCCCGCCACGTAGTTGCGCGTGCCGTCGATGGGATCGATCAGGAACGCGAGGTCGGCGTCGACCAGCATGTTCAACAGGGCGGGATTGCGAGAGGAGGCTTCCTCGCCGATCAGCACGGCGCCGGGATGCAGCTTGGCCAGGCGCGCGGCGATGAGGCGTTCGGCGGCTTCGTCGGCATCGGTGACCAGATCGCGCGGCGAGCTTTTTCCCCGCACAGCGCCTTCGGGCAGGTTGCGAAAACGCGGCATGACCTCGGTCTGCGCGGTCTCCGCCAGGATGGCCGCCAGCTTGCGGGTGTCCTCAAGGGTGAAAGTTCTGCTCATACGGACTCGTCCACGGAACGCGCAAATCTAACATGCCGGGATGGTATCCGAGTGAACGTGCCGCATACATCGGCCACGCGGACGACAGGCGCGGGCGGGCGGACGCCGCCCGCGCCCGACTTCATTAGCCCAGGGCGGCGCCGAGGGTCATTATATACAGCTACAAGAGGATGCCGTACTTGGAGCCTTCGCGGCCGAGGCCGGATTGCTTGACGCCGCCGAAGGGACCGACTTCGTTGGAGATGAGGCCGGTGTTGATGCCGACGATGCCGTATTCCAGCGCTTCGGACACGCGCCAGATGCGGGCGTAGTCGCGCGTGAAGAAGTAGGCGGCCAGGCCGAAGATGGTGTCGTTGGCCATGCCGATGACTTCGTCTTCCGATTCAAAGCGGAACAGCGGCGCCACTGGACCAAAGGTTTCCTCGCTGGCAAAGCGCATCGACTGCGTCACGTCGCGCACGACGGTCGGTTCGAAGAACGTGCCGCCCTTGGCGTGGGGCTTGCCGCCGGCAATGACCTTGGCGCCGTGGGCCGTGGCGTCGGCGATGTGTTCCTGCACCTTCTCGATGGCGTTCTTGTCGATCAGCGGACCTTGCGTCACGCCGTCTTCAAAGCCGTCGCCGACCTTCATCGCATTGACCTTGGCGACCAGGCGCTTGGCGACTTCTTCGTATACGCCGGCCTGAACGTAGATG
>CBHWAL010000357.1:0-5368 GCA_966111495.1 uncultured Achromobacter sp.
CCGCCGTGTCGAACAGGCCTTCCTTGTCTTCCTGGTTGTCCTTGTTGTAGGCCAGGGGCTGGCCCTTCATCAGGGTCAGCAGGGCGACCAGGTTGCCGTTGACGCGGCCGGTCTTGCCGCGGGCAAGCTCGGGCACGTCGGGGTTCTTTTTCTGCGGCATGATCGAGCTGCCGGTGCAGAAACGGTCGGCCAGGTCGATGAAGCCCACGCGCGGGCTCATCCAGAGCACCAGCTCTTCGGACAGGCGCGAGACGTGCGTCATGATCAGCGCGCCGGCGGCGCAGAACTCGATGGCGAAGTCGCGGTCGGAGACGGCGTCCAGCGAGTTGCGGCACACGCCTTCAAAGCCCAGCGTCTTGGCGACGCGTTCGCGGTCGATCGGGAACGACGTGCCGGCCAGAGCGGCGGCGCCCAGCGGCAGGCGGTTCACGCGGCGGCGGCAGTCGGCCAGGCGCTCGGCGTCGCGGCCGAACATTTCGGCGTAAGCGAGCAGGTGATGGCCGAAGGTGACGGGCTGGGCCACTTGCAGGTGCGTGAAGCCCGGCATGATGGTGCCGGCGTTTTCCAGCGCGACCGTCGCCAGGGCGTGGCGCAGCTGGCGCAGCAGGATCTGCAGCGTGTCGATTTCGTCACGCAGCCACAGGCGGATGTCGGTGGCGACCTGATCGTTGCGCGAACGGCCGGTGTGCAGACGCTTGCCCGCGTCGCCAACCAGTTCCACCAGGCGCTTTTCGATGTTCAGATGGACGTCTTCCAGGTCGAGCAGCCACTGGAACGAGCCGGCGTCGATTTCGGACAGGATCTGGGTCATGCCGCGCTGGATGTCGGCCAGATCCTGGGCGCCGATGATGCCCTGGGCGGCCAGCATGTCCGCATGCGCGAGCGAGCCCTGGATGTCGTGGCGCGCCAGGCGCTTGTCGAAATCCACGGACGCCGTGTAGCGTTTGACGAGTTCGGAAACCGGCTCGGAGAACCGGGCGGACCAGGCCTGCGCCTTGTTGGCGAACTGGTTTTGATCGGGGGAGGGAGTCTTTGCCATGATGGCCGGGATTATAGGGCCTCGCGCCGCGCCGGGCGATGTGGGCGCCCGTTATGCGGGGCCGGAACCCGCGATCGGGGCAAGTTGTCGGATAATCCCCGGTTAGTTTCAAGACCTGAAAAGCGAGTACGGATCCATGCCCCTGGAATGGGAAGAGCTAGTCACCCAACTTGATACCCACATGCCGCGGGAGATCTGGGCGCAGACGCTGATCGGGATCGGCGTGCTCATCCTGACCGCGCTGTTCGTGCAGTGGGTCGTCGCCCGCGTCGTCCTCTTGCTGGCGCACCGGCTGCTGGTGGCCAGCGGACGCGGCGACTGGGACAAGGCGCTGCAGCGCCGCCGCGCGTACCAGAACCTTTGGTATGCCGTGCCATTTGCGGTGGTGTCCGTGGGCATAGACCTGGTGCCCCACGCCGAGCGGGCGGTCTCCGTCGTGGGCCGGCTGGCGCACGCGGGCGCCTGGATCTGCGTGTTCATTGCATTTTCGGGTGTGCTGAGCGCCTGGCAGGACACCTATTCGGCCACGACCCGCGCGCAGACCCGGTCCATCAAGGGCTACATCCAGATCGGCAAGCTGATCCTGGCGGCCGTATGCACCGTTCTGGTGCTTTCCATCCTGATCGACCGCTCGCCGCTCTGGATGATCTCGGGCCTGGGC
Organism: uncultured Achromobacter sp.; assembly: GCA_966111495.1. Lineage (GTDB taxonomy): Bacteria > Pseudomonadota > Gammaproteobacteria > Burkholderiales > Burkholderiaceae_B > Achromobacter. The sequence continues at coordinate 1,701 of CBHWAL010000357.1, forward strand.
GCGCTGTCGGCGGTGCTGCTGCTGGTCTTCAAGGACACGCTGCTGTCGCTGGTGGCCAGCACGCAGCTCACCAGCAACGACATGCTGCGCATCGGCGACTGGATCGAGATGCCGCAATGCAACGCCGACGGCTTCGTCAAGGACATCGCGCTGCATACCGTCAAGGTGCAGAACTGGGACAACACCGTCACCACGGTGCCGACCTACAAGCTGTTCTCGGAAAGCTACCGCAATTACCGGCACATGTTCGAATCCGGCGGCCGGCGCATCAAGCGCACCATCCGCATCGACGCCGCCAGCGTGCGCTTTCTGGCCGACGACGAACCGCAGCGCCTGATGAAGTTCCGGCTGCTGCACGACTACCTGCAGACCAAGACCCAGGACATCGTCCAGGCCAACCAGACGCTGGGCGAACTGGCCAGCGTGCCGGCCAACCGGCGCCGGCTGACCAACATCGGCACGCTGCGCGCCTACGCGCTGGCCTACCTGAAGCAGAATCCGGAAATCCGCCAGGACATGGCGATGATGGTGCGCATGATGGAGCCCACGTCTGAAGGCATTCCGGTCGAGGTCTATTGCTTTACCGCCGTGACCGCATGGGTCGAGTACGAACGCATCCAGGGCGACGTCTTCGACCATCTGCTGGCGATCTTGCCGGAACTGGGGCTGCGCCTGTACCAGCAGCCGTCCGGGGCGGACATTGGCGCAATGGGCAGCTACCTGCGCGACAGCGCCATCCAGGCGGCGCTGTCCGCCGAGCGCGACCGCCAAGGGCCTGTCGTGGACGGCGACGCGGCCCTGCCGTTCGAGCGGGGGCTGGCGGACGGCAAGATGCCGCGCTAGACCGCTGCGGGGCCCGTGAGATAATCCGCCGGTTGATTCCAGGGCCTGTTGTTTTCAGGCGCAACCCCAGGCGAACCCCCCGATGTCGAACCCGTTCTTCAACCTGTATTCCCACGGCTTCGCCCGGGTCGCGGTCGGCGTGCCCGAGTGCCGGGTCGCCGATCCCGCCTTCAATGCCGCGCAGACGATCGCGCTGGCGCAGCAGGCCGCCCAGGGTGGCGCGGTGCTGGCGGCGTTTCCCGAACTGGGCCTGTCGGCCTACACCTGCGACGACCTCTTTCACCAGAAGGCCCTGCTGGACGCCTGCGAGGCGGCGCTGGCGCAAGTGGTCGAGGCAACGGCCGATCTGGACATCGCCATCGTCGTCGGCGCGCCGTTGCGCGTGGCCCACCAGTTGTTCAATTGCGCGGTCGTTGCCGCAGGCGGGCGCATCCTCGGGGTGGTGCCCAAGACCTATCTGCCCAACTACCGCGAGTTCTACGAAGCCCGCCAGTTCAGCGCCGCCGATTGCGCCATCGACACGCAGATCGAGCTGCTGGGCCAGACGATCCCGTTTGGGGCCGAGCTGCTGTTCCAGATGGAAAAGCTGCCGCTGTTCCAGTTCCACGTCGAGATCTGCGAAGACGTCTGGGTGCCCATTCCCCCGTCGTCGTTTGCCGCGCTGGCCGGCGCCACGGTGCTGGTCAACCTGTCGGCTTCCAATATCGTCGTCGGCAAGTCCGAATACCGCCACCAGCTTGTGTCGCAGCAATCGGCGCGCTGCCTGTCGGCCTATATGTACACGTCGGCCGGGCGGGGCGAGTCCTCGACGGATCTGGCCTGGGACGGCCAGGCGCTCATCTATGAAAACGGCGAGCTGCTGGCCGAATCCGAGCGCTTCCTGAATCATTCGCATCTGGTGTTTTCGGACGTAGACCTGGAACGCCTGTCGCGCGAGCGCATGCGCCAGAGCACCTTCGGCCAGTCCGTGCGCCGCCATCAGGATGAAGTCCGCAAGTTCCGCCGCGTGGCAGTGCCGGTCAATCCGCCACTGGAAGACGCCGAGCTGGCGCTGGAACGCCGCGTGGCGCGCTTCCCCTATGTGCCGGCCGACCCCCAGCGCCGCGACGCGCGCTGCAAGGAGGTCTACAACATCCAGGTGCAGGCGCTGGCGCAGCGGCTGTCGGCCAGCGGAATGAAGAAGGTGGTCATCGGCATTTCGGGCGGGCTGGATTCCACGCACGCGCTGCTGGTCTGCGCCAAGGCGATGGATGCGCTGGACCTGCCGCGCGCAAACATCCTGGCCGTCACGATGCCGGGTTTTGCCACCAGCACCCGCACGCTGCAGCAGGCGCGCCGCCTGATGGCGGTGGTGGGTTGCACGGCTTCCGAGATCGACATCCGCCCAAGCTGCCTGCAGATGCTCAAGGACCTGGGCCATCCTTATGCGAATGGCGAGCCGGTCTACGACATCACATTCGAAAACGTACAGGCGGGCGAGCGCACCAACCACCTGTTCCGCCTGGCCAACTTCAGCAATGCCATCGTCATCGGCACGGGCGACCTGAGCGAACTTGCACTGGGTTGGTGCACGTACGGCGTGGGCGATCACATGTCGCACTACAGCGTCAACGCCAGCGTGCCCAAGACGCTGATCACGCACCTGGTGCGCTGGGTAGCTGAATCCGGCCGACTGGGGGACGACGGCGCGCAGGTGCTGCTGGACGTGCTGGGCACGGACGTCAGTCCCGAACTGGTGCCGGGCGGCGCGGACGACAAGCCCGAGCAAAAGAGCGAGGCGTCGATCGGGCCCTATGAATTGCAGGACTTCAACCTGTACTACACGCTGCGCTATGGCTTTGCGCCGACCAAGGTCGCGTTCCTGTCGTGGACGGCCTGGCGTGACCGCGAGGCCGGCGCCTGGCCCGAAGCCGGGCACGTCGCCCGCAACCAGTACGACCTGGCAGCCATCAAGCGCAACTTGAAGATCTTCCTGGACAAATTCTTTCGGACCAGCCAGTTCAAGCGCACCTGCATCCCGAATGCGCCCAAGGTCGGCTCCGGCGGCTCGCTGTCGCCTCGCGGCGACTGGCGCGCGCCCAGCGACTCGGAATCGGTGGTCTGGATGCGCGAGGCCGACACCATTCCTGACGAAGCGCCCGACGAAGCGTCCAAAGGCTGACGTCGGCGCTGCGCACCAAGTTGGGGCGGCGGCACGAACGCGCACCGCACCGAAAGTCGGTGTATGACACCCACTGAGACCGCCGCCCGGCCTGGCAGCCGGGTTGCCGGGGGTCAGACACCAGCCACGCTGCGGCCGCCGCTGCGCGGGAGCCGCCACGCGCCCGCGCGGTGTTATTCTCTGTCCATTGCGCCCGGCGCCCGCCGGTGTCATAAGACAGCGGGCCGCGCGGCAGGGCGACGCGACACATCAAAAACCCAGGACGACCAACGTGAAACAAGTCACCGCCATCATCAAACCCTTCAAGCTCGACGAAGTCCGCGAGGCGCTGGCGGAAGTCGGCGTCAGCGGCCTGACCGTCACCGAAGTCAAGGGTTTCGGCCGCCAGAAGGGCCACACCGAACTCTATCGCGGCGCCGAATACGTAGTCGACTTCCTGCCCAAGATTCGCGTTGAAGTCGTGCTGCCGGACGATCAGGTCGAAGCCGCCATCGAAGCCGTCGTCAAGGCGGCCCGCACCGGCAAGATCGGCGACGGCAAGATCTTCGTGACCCCGGTGGAACAGGCCATCCGCATCCGCACCGGCGAGAGCGACGAAGAGGCGCTCTGATCCGCAGCTTGCACGGGCCGCGCCAACACGCGGTCCGTATTCCTTCAGCCTGCA
>CBHWAL010000358.1:0-5351 GCA_966111495.1 uncultured Achromobacter sp.
TCGTCGATACGGGCGCCAAGGTCTGCATCGTGTTCGAGGGACGTGACGGGGCCGGCAAGGGCGGCACCATCAAGGCCCTGACCGAGCGCGTCAGCCCCCGCATCTTTCGCGTCGTGGCGCTGCCCGCCCCCACCGAGCGCGAAAAATCCCAGATGTACATGCAGCGGTACCTGCCGCACCTGCCGGCGGCCGGCGAAGTCGTGATCTTCGACCGTAGCTGGTACAACCGGGCGGGCGTTGAGCGCGTCATGGGGTTTTGCAGCCAGCAGCAGGTCGAGGCCTTTTTGAAGGCCGTGCCACTGGTGGAGCGCGTGATGATCGACTCCGGCATCTTGCTCTTCAAATACTGGCTGGAAGTCACCGAAGCGGAACAGACACGCCGGCTGCAGTCTCGAATCACCGATGCGCGCAAGACCTGGAAGCTGACGAAGATGGATCTCGATTCGTACAGCCGCTGGTACGACTATTCGCGTGCCCGCGATGAAATGTTCAAGGCGTCGGATACCGCCATCTCGCCCTGGTACGTGGGACGTTCGGACGAAAAGAAGCGAATCCGGCTGAACATCATCACCCACCTGCTCGAGCACATTCCCTACAGCGTCGGCCCCAAGGAAAAGATCACTTTGCCCAAGCGGCAGAGGGCCAAGGGATACGCGCAGCCGGAGCATCCGTTCCGGTACGTGCCTGAAAAGTTCTGACTTCCGGAGATTTCGCCATGGCAGCGCTGCTCATCAATCAGGTCGAAGACACCACCAGCGACGAAGACGTCCGGGCTTTCCTGGTGAAGTATGGCTTTCCCGCCCCGGATGCCGTAAAGCGGGTGCCCAGCGAAGGCGATCGGCCGGCGGTGCTGGTTACGTTCGATAGCGTGACGGAACCGGAGCTGCAAGCCTTGCTGCCCCGGATTCATCAGATGTTCTGGAAAAATCACACCATTTCGGCGCTGGTGATGCGCGCGCCGATCAAGTAACGGGCGCCGTCATTCCGCGGCGCCCGTCCTCGCGCGTCTTACCACCCCGGGTCTTACCACCCGGTACGCGGCCGGTAGGTATCTTTTACATATTTGGCCAATTCGGCCTCGACGGACGACATCAGAACGGCTGGCGGACGCTCCGGGTGCAAAAGCTGCTGCGCTGCAGCAAGGGTGCGCAGCGCGCAACGTTCGCCATTGGTCATGGGCTGGGGAGTGGACAAGGTGGGCGTGTAGTTGAAAACTTCCATGATGCTTCTCCATAAGACAAGGAATGACCCTCACCCCCCTTTCAGCAAGTAGCGTGCCCAGCCCCGTTTCGGTCAGTATCGGACGCTGACCCGGGCCCAGACGCTGCGTCCCGGCTCATTCACCGCCGTGCCTGCGGGATAGCCAAAACCGGCATTCCCCGCCAGATTCAGGTGTTCGCTGTAAGTCTTGTCGAACACGTTGTCCACCCCAAGCGCCAGCCGCACCTGCTTGTTCACCACATAGCCCGCGTTGAGGGAAAAGACGCCAAAACCGGCGCCGGGACCGAAATCCTTGCCCACGACATTGCCTTCGTTGAGCGCATAGCGCTTTTGCGGCGCCACGATGCGCCACAAGGCGCCCGCCGACCACGTGCCGTCGTCATAGGCGGCGGTGAGCTTGGCCTCCAACGGAGGGATCTGGGGCAGCGCACGGCCGTCGCTGCGGTTCTGGCCCCAGGCGTAGGCCAACGTGGCGCCCAGCTTCCAGCTCGGCGACACGGCATAGGACGCGCCGAACTCCCCGCCAAAGATCCGGGCATCCACGTTCGTGGCCTGAGAGGTGGCTCCCATCATCCCGCCGGACGTGTAATTGAAAAGAATGAAGTCGTCCACGTAGCCCGCGTACCCCGAGAACCAGGCGTCCAGCGTTTCGGTTTTGTACTGGGCGCCGAAATCAAGTTGGGTGGTTTTTTCCGGCTTGACGCCCTGGAAGGCGTTGACCGATCCGGCCGGCCCACGCTTTGGTGAGAACAGCTCCCAGTAGTCCGGGAACCGCTCGACGTGGCCTAGCCCGATGTAGAGCGTGGCGGGCAGCGAATCCAGATCTTTTTCATAGCGCATGAAGCCGCTGGGCAGCGTATCGTTGCGGCGCTCGCCCGCCGTGGGATTGGGCATGGCCATCATCATCCCGCCGGTGGTCTGCCGAAAATCCTTGACCGACGCCCAGTCAACGCGGGCGCCACCGATGACGCGGCTGTCCGGTGCGGCGCGCCAGGTCAGCTCGCCAAAGACGCCGGTGTTGGAAAAATCGGCATCCTTGACCCATGACTGGTTGCTGTAAGACACGATGTCCGTGCCGCTGCGGGCGCGGTGGCGGCTCTGCTGGAAGTCCATCCCCGCCTCCAGGCTGGTGTCCTGCGACAGGGTCCAGGTGGTGGCAACGCGTCCGCCCCAGGTCGCGCGGTCCACATCCGAGGCCATGGCCATCGCCATGGCGCTGGACGGATCCGGCGCACGCAGCGTGTAGTTGTCCATGACGTGGTCGGCGTAGTTGTAGTAGAGCTGCGCCTCGACCTGATTCAGCACGGGCCCGAGGTTACGCTTTTCAAAGCGCAGTCCAAAACTTTCCCGCTTGAACTGCGAGCCGTCCATGCCGCGGCCGGCATAGCGCGCCTCGCCGTCGCCCGTCCCGGCGGTCAGTTCATACAGCGTGTCCGCATCCGGCGTGAAGCCCAGCGTGACATCCGCATTCCATTTGTCCCAGCGCGACGGCACGGTGTTGCCGTCCCCGTCCTTGTAGTCCTGCGAATGCGAGTGGTTGGCGGTGATCCGGGTGTAGACCTTTTCGTTGCCGATGGTCAGGTCCGCCGTCTGATCGTTGCGGCCGAACGAGCCGCCCGTCAGGCTGCCATCAAAGCGCACGCCCGGCGAGTCAAACTGAGGCGTGTCGCGGTCGAAGCGGACCGTGCCGGCGGACGCTCCCGGCCCCCACAGCACCGTCTGCGGTCCCTTGATGACGGTGAGCTGGTCGAAGTTCTCGGGCGAAATATAGGAGCTGGGCGCGTCCATCCGCGACGGGCAGGCGCCGGGCATGGAGGTGCCGTTGGTCAGGATGTTCAAGCGCGAACCGAACATGCCGCGCAGCACCGGGTCGCCATTGGTGCCGCCGTTGCGGATGGCCGAAAACCCGGGAATGGTCTTGAGATAGTCGGTGCCGTCGCTGGCCGGCAGCGGCTGGCGCGGCAGCTTCGGGTCGGTCGTGAAGGTCAGCGGCGCGCTGGGCGCCACGCCCATGATGACTACGGGATCGAGCGTGGCTACGCCGTCCTGGACGGGCTGCGCGCCGGCGGAAAAGGTGGCGGCCATGGCGGCGGCCAGGCATGTCATGCGAAGAAATTGCGGTTGCTTGCACATAGGGAATCTGGACCAACTTGGAGTGTGTTCGGGGGCCGTGCGTACGCGCGCCGAGGAACCCGAACCCAGGAGCGGGTCCGAGCCACGAACGGCGAGGCGGACAGGCGCTAACCGGCGGCGGTGCGCCCGTCAACCGAGGGAGCCGCGATGCAAACCGGTGATGCGGAAAGAGATGCCGTCAGGCGACAGATGGCGGCGCGCGCGGCTGCTGCTGCAGGCGGGCGTGCGCACTGGAGAACTGAGGAACGTCGGCGGCGGGTGCCGTAACGGGCTGCGCCAGGGTGGGCAGGAACCAGGCAAGCAGCCATAGTCCGGGCAGCGTGGCGCCGCCCAGCATGGCGCAACCGGCGACGCAGCAATGCGGCATGGCGCCGCTGTGCTGCTCGACGCCCTGCGCGGCGCCTTCGATGCCGATGGTGACAACGCGCGGGCCGCTGGCCGTGCAGATGATGGTGGTGGCGCCGGCGGCGCCGGAAATTCCGGCGGGACCGGGCGCGGCGAGCGCCGCGGAGGCAATCAGCGCCTGAAAGACGAACAGGGCCGCCGCGAACAGCGAAACCCATCGTCTAACCGTAGTGGCGCTTCTGTACATCAAATCCCCTTGACGCCGCAGATGGTAGCTCGGATCCGGCCCCGAATCCGAGCCGGCCGAGCCCATCTGCACCGCCCGTTGACGCATATCAAGCGCGGCGGGCCGCCGCCCAGCGCACCACGTCAATCACCAGGAACACAGCCAGGCTCACGCCCATCACCGGCAGGCTCCAGCCCAGCGCCAGCGCGATCGCGGCCACGCCGATCCGTCCGGGCCAGGACAGCTCGCGCCAGGCATGGGTCAGCGTCTGCCCTGCCGCGCCCGCGGCTGGCCGGCGCAGCCACCACATCCGGTAGCCCAGCACGATCATCGTCGTCAGCGCGATGCCAATCGCGGCCATCAAGAGCTGATTGGGCCAGCCAAACAGGATGCCCATGTGCATGTCCACGCCCCAGCGGATCAGCTTGGCGATTAGCGGGAAGGTGTCGAAGTCCGCACGGCTGGTGATGGCGTAGGTGTTCGGGTCCACGGCGATGGTGTCGACCTGGGTGGGCCAGGATCGGTCCACCTCGCGCACCAGCCACGCCTGGCCCGCGCCGCGCGGCGGGCGGATTTCGAGCTGGCTGCTGTCGATGCCGCCTTGGCGCGCGGCCTGCAGCACCCGGTCAAAGCCCGATGCCACGTCGTCCGGCGCGGGGGCCATCGCGGCGTGGTCGTGGCCACCGTGATGGTGGGCGTGCTCGCCGCCCGCAGGCATGGCGGGCATCCCGGCGCCGGGCAGTTTCAGGGACACCGCCGGCGTGATCCATCCCAGTTGCGCGCGCAATTGGTCCACGCGCGCACCGGCCCAGTTGGACCAGGTCAGCCCGGTGGCCGAAAAAAACACCAGGCCGATGCCGATCCACAACCCCAGCAGTCCGTGCCAGCGCCGGGCGCGCAGGCGCGGGCTGCGTGATTCCATGGTCTTGTCGCGCCCGCGCCGGGCAAACCACAGCACCAGCCCGCCCAGCGTTGCAATCCACAGCCACGACGCAGCCAGTTCGCTGTAGTTACGGCCCAGGTCGCCCAGCATCAGGTTGCGGTGCAGGTAGTCCAGCTTGGTCCGGAACGGCAGCGTGCCGCTGGTGCCGTAGACGACCATGTCGCCCTGGATCTTCAGCGTGATGGGGTCCACGAACAGCGCACGGGCTTCGGAATCGCCCATGCCGGGCTGCGTGAACATGACGCGGGTGGTTTCGCCCGGGCCGGGCGCGGGACGGACCGCGAACAGGCGCGGGCCGGGTCCGATCTGGTTTTGCGCGGCCTCGACCTGCGCCGCGAGTGGCTGCGCCGCGCCGGTGGAGGTGGTGCGCAACTGGTCGGCGTAAATCAGGTTTTCCAGTTGCGGCGTCAACACGAACAACGTGCCGGTCACCGCCGCGACCAGGATGAAGGGGCCGACGAACAGGCCTATATAGAAATGCAG
>CBHWAL010000359.1:0-5347 GCA_966111495.1 uncultured Achromobacter sp.
TCACCAACCTGATGGCGCGTTACCGCTTCAACCGCAGCCTGTCGGCGCAGCTGAACGTGAACAACGTGTTCGACCGCAAGTACTACAGCCAGATCGGCTTTTACAGCCAAGGCGCGTGGGCCGCGGGACGCAGCGCGATGCTGACGATGCGCTACCAGTACTGATCGCGAGCGTTATGCGGGCCCGGTCTCAAGCAGGCCCGATCGGTCTGGAGGCCGCCCGCGCGGCCTCCGCGATGCTGGCGATGAACGCCTTGGCGGCCTCGGGCATGATGCGGCCGGCCAGCGTCTGCACCTCGAAGTGGCGTTCGTTCATTTCGCGGTCGCGGAGCGGCACGGCGACGATTCTTCCCCATTGCAGGCGGTTGCGGATGGCGAGCTCCCCGCAGAAGGCGACGCCGCCGCCCGCGCTGGCAAAGCCGACCAGCGCGTCGATGCTGCGGCTGGTGAATGCCGGCTCGCAATGCAGTTGCTGGCGGCTGCAACTGATGTCGATCAGCTGACGCAGGGTGGAATCGGGGCTGGGCAGGGCCAGCGGATACGCCATCAACTGCGCCAGCGCCATCTCGCGCCGGTCGGCCAGCGGATGGTCGGCCGCGAGGATCGCGCGCACCGGCGCCGGCACGCGCGCTTCCACCCGGATGTCGCGCTGCGACGTGAGGCTGAGGGTGACGCCGATGTCCGCCGACCCATCCCGGATGCGCTGGGGGATTTCCTGCTGCGAGCAGACGTCCAGCGAGAACCGGATTCCCGCGTAGTGCTGCCGGAAGGCCGCGATGGCCGCCGGCACGAACTCTGACGCATACCCCTCGGTGCTGACAATGCGCACATGGCCCTGGCGCAGCCCGCGCAGCGCCAGGATGTCTCCAGCCACGCGCTCCACGTCCTGCTGCATGCGTTTGGCGTGCGCGGCCAGCAGTTCGCCCGCGGCGTTCGGGAGCATGCCGCGCGCGCGCCGCTCGAACAGCAAGGTGCCCAGTTCGCGTTCGATACGGGCGATCTGCCGGCTGACGGCCGAGGGCGCGACATCCAGCCTGCCCGCGGCCTCGCTGACCGAGCCGGTGCGCACGACTTCCAGGAAATATCGCAGGGAAATCTCCTGCAGGACGCGAGGGTTCATGGTCAGCTCCAAGGTTTGCGGAAAACGCAAAGAAGAATTCTAACCATTGATATTGCTGCAAAGCGTCGGCCGCCTCTAGGATGTGGGCATTATTTGCGCTTTCCATTTGCTACCACAGCCATGTTTCAATCCGACGCTCCCTCACATTCCCCCGTTCTGGATTCTCTCCGGCAGGCAAAGCCGGTGCTGTGGACCGGGCCTGTCACGCCCGCCGCCGCTGGCGGGCCGGGCGCGCACTTCCTGATGGATCAGGTGCTGTCCGCGCAAGAGCGCTTTACACGATTCGCGCCGCTGCTGGCCGAACTGTTTCCGGAACTGGCCGAGACGCGCGGCGTGATCGAGTCGCCGCTGTTGCCCGCCGCCGCCATGCAGGCGGCCATTGGCCTGCCGCACCATGACGGGCGCCTGTGGATCAAGGCAGACCATGCGCTGCCGGTGGCTGGTTCGATCAAGGCGCGGGGTGGCATCCACGAAGTGCTGGAATTTGCCGAATCGCTGGCGCTGCGGGAAGGACTGCTTCACCCGGGCGACGACTACCGCAAACTGGCCGACCCCGAGGCCCGCGCCGTTTTCGGCCGCTATCAGGTCGCCGTGGGTTCCACCGGCAATCTGGGCCTGTCCATCGGCGTGATTGCATCGGCGCTGGGGTTCCGGTCGGCCGTGCATATGTCCGCCGACGCCAAGGAATGGAAGAAGGCGCGGCTGCGCGCGCGCGGGGTCGAGGTCGTCGAGCACGCGGGCGACTACGAAAAAGCCGTGGCCGCGGGCCGCGCGCAGGTCGAAGCCGATCCCTTTGGCTATTTCGTCGACGACGAGCGTTCGGCGTCCCTGTTCCTGGGCTACGCCGCCGCCGCGCTGCACCTGCGCGTGCAATTGGTCGATGCGGGCGTGCGTGTCGATGCCGAGCATCCCTTGTTCGTGTACCTGCCGTGCGGCGTGGGCGGGGCGCCGGGCGGCATCGCCTTCGGCCTGAAGCAGCTCTATGGCCCGCACGTGCATTGCTTCTTTGCCGAGCCTGTGCAGTCGCCGTGTTTCCTGGTGCGCATGATGGCCGGCCGAGGCGAACTGCCGGGCGCACCGGCGTCCGCGTCGGTGTACGACGTGGGCTTGACCAACGTGACCGAGGCCGACGGCCTGGCCGTCCCGACGGCATCCGAACTGGCCTATGCGGCGGTGGGCGCGCACTTGGGCGGCGTCTACACCGTGGAAGACGAAACGCTGTACGCCGACCTGGCTCGCCTGAAGGACAGCGAAGGCCTGCGCATCGAACCGTCCGCCGCGGCCGGTTTCAGCGGGCCGCGCCACCTGTGCGGCACTGACGCCGGCCGGGCATGGCTGCGCGCGCAGGGGCTTGACGCGCATCTGCCGGGCGCCACGCACCTGGCCTGGACCACCGGCGGGCTGTTCGTGCCCGACGAAGAATATGACCGATTCCTGAGCCGCGGGCGTTCGCTCGCGGCCGGCAACTAGGCGCCGACAGACGCGCCGCTTTTCCACCACTTCCCTTCGAGCACCGCCATGAAAACCTCGTTTCTTGCAGTCAGTCTCGCTTTTGCCAGCACCGTCGGCGCCGTCGCGCCCGCGGTGGCCCAGGACGCCTATCCCAGCCGGCCGCTTACGCTGGTCGTGCCTTTCCCGCCGGGTGGCGCCACCGATGTACTGGGCCGCGTGGTGGCCCAGAAACTGGGACAGGAACTGGGGCGCACGGTCGTGGTGGAAAACCGCGCCGGTGCGGGCACGGTGATCGGCGCCAGCTTCGTCGCCAAGGCCGCGCCCGACGGCTACACGCTGCTGGTCAGCTCCGGCACGACGTTCACGGTCAACCCGGCCATTCAAGCCAACCTGCCGTATGACCCGGTCAAGAGCTTTGAACCCATCGGCATCGTCGGCCGCACGGGCCTGGCGCTGCTGGCGAACCCCAAGGTGCCGGTCAAGGACCTGAAGGAGTTCGTGGCCTACGTGAAGGATCCGGCTCACGACCAGCCGCCGTACGGCTCGTTCGGCACCGGCACCACGGCCCATTTCGTGGGCGAGGCCTTTACCTCGGCGGCCAAGCTGAAGATGACGCACGTGCCGTACAAGGGCAGCTCGCCCGCCATGACGGACCTGATCGGTGGTCAGATTCCGTTCTCGGTCGACACCGTGGCTGCGGCGCTGCCGCAAAGCAAGCAGGGCAAGGTGCGCGTGCTGGCGGTGTCCGCGCCCAAGCGCTCCGCGTTCCTGCCCGACGTGCCGACGTTCGCGGAACAAGGCTATCCCTCGGTCGCCATGGATACGTGGCTGATGGTCGCCGCGCCGCGCGGCTTGCCGGCCGACGTGAAGACGCGGCTGGAGAAAGCGCTGAAGGCCACCGTCGAATCGCCCGAAGTGGTCAAGAGCCTGGAGGCGCAAGGCTTCGAAGCCGCTTTCGCCAGCGCCGCCGAGGGCGAGGCGTTGATCCAGCAGGAACTGCCCGTCATGCGTGAAGTCGCGCAGCGGGCCAACATCAAGATCGACTGAAGGAAGACGACGATGGCATTGGACGACACCCTGGTATCCCTGACGGCGGTGGAACTGCGGCGCATGATCGGCGCCCGCCAGCTTTCGCCGGTGGAACTGCTGGAAGCCTGCATCGCGCGCATCCAGGCCGTGAACCCGTACATCAACGCCGTCACCGCCACCGCCTACGAGCGGGCCCGCGCGGAGGCGCGCGCCGCCGAGCGCGCCGTGATGGCGGGCGAACCGCTGGGCCTGTTGCACGGCCTGCCGATGGGGGTGAAGGATCTGGAACCCACGGCCGGTGTGCTGACCACGTACGGTTCGCCCTTGTATCGCGGCCACGTGCCCGATGAGGACATCGAGCTGGTGGCGCGCCTGCGCCGCGCCGGCGCCATCGTCGCCGCCAAGACCAACGTGCCCGAAATGGGCGCGGGCGCCAACTCGCGAAACACGGTGTGGGGCGCGACCGGCAATCCCTTCAACCCGAACCTGAACGCCGGCGGCTCGTCGGGCGGTTCCGCCGCGGCGCTGGCCAGCGACATGCTGCCGGTCTGCACCGGCTCGGACACCGGCGGCTCGCTGCGCATTCCCGCGTCCAAATGCGGCGTGGTCGGATTCCGCCCGTCGCCGGGCATCGTGCCCAGCGTGCGCAAGCCGCTGGGCTGGACGCCGATTTCCGTCGTGGGACCGATGGGCCGCACGGTGGCCGACGCCTGCCTGCAGATGGCGGCGTCCGCGGGCATGCATGCCGGCGATCCGCTCAGCTATCCGCTGGACCCGCTGCAGTTCCTGAATCCCGGCGTCGCCGATCTCGGTTCGCTGCGCGTGGCCTACACCGAAGACTTCGGCGCGTGCGACGTGGACGACGGCATCCGTGCCACCTTCCGCGAAAAGATCGCCGCGATGCGGCATCTGTTTGCCGCTTGCGATCCGATCGACCTGGACGTGGGCGAGGCCCATCGGTGCTTTGACGTGCTGCGCGCGGAAGCTTTCGTGGCGGGCATGCGCGACGCCTACGAGAAAGACCCGTCCAGCCTGGGCCCCAACACGCGCGCCAACTTCGAGATGGGCGCGGCGATGAGCCTGAAGGACTGCGCGTGGGCGCAGGCCGAACAGACGCGCCTGATCAAGCGGTTCCAGCGCGCCTACGACGATTACGACCTCATCCTTTCGCCCACCACGCCGGTCTCGCCATTCCCGTGGACGCAGTTGTACGCGGACAAGATCAACGGCGTCGCGCAGGAGAACTACTACCGCTGGCTGGCGCTGACCTATGTGGTCACGCTGACCACGCACCCGGCGCTGACGCTGCCGTGCGGACGCGACGCGCAAGGCATGCCGTTCGGACTGCAGATCGTGGGGCGTTTTCGCGCAGACCGTGAAGTGCTGGCTGCGGCGCAGGCAATGGAGCAGGCGTTTGCGGGGATGGAAACGCTGCGGCGTCCGCGGCCGGATCTGGCCGCGTTGCGTCCGGCGGAACCGGCGCTGACGTCGATCGTGACGGCGCCGCCGTTGTTGCAGGGTGGGGGCGAGGCGGGGGCGGTGTCGGCGGTGTAACCCACGCCTGCACGCCGACCGGGCCAGCACGCCGCGCCATGCGGTGTGCTGGCCTTTCGCTTTTTCGGGCTAGTCCGTTTTCTAGGGTAATTCCTGACTAAAAGCTGATTGTCAGCCGTTTGTCAGGAAGGTTTAATCACTCCAAAGTTGCGCATCAGACGCATCAGTCGGCATTCGATAGCCTGCAACAGGC
>CBHWAL010000360.1:0-5344 GCA_966111495.1 uncultured Achromobacter sp.
GAAGGCCAGCGCGCTCAGGCTGTTCAGCCATGACCAGCGCGAGAACCGGAAGGCGGCCATCATGGCGCCGCGGTCGCGCACGGGCCGCACGATGTAACGGTCGTAGGCGCGCGAAAACACGCGCATCTTCACGCTGCCCGCGATCAGGAGGCCCAGCGCCTGCGCCAGCCCCGTCCAGGTGGGCGAGGCGGTGTACCAGGCGGCCGCGCAGGCCAGCGCCATGGTGCCGGTGCGGCTGAAGACCTCGCACAGCGCGGTGGCGCGAAAGTCCTCTCGGCCTTTCAGGCAGCCGGAAAAGAGCTGGTCATACTGCTGCGTGAGATAGATGGCGAGCGCCGGCATGGCCAGCATCGTCACCGCCACGCCGCCAAACGTGGCTTCTGGCCAGCCCAGCCCCACCACGCCCCACAGCAGCACGGCCGCCAGGGTCACGACGGCCAGCGCACAGCCGATCAGCGACATGCTGACGCCGGCCGCGCGATAGGCGCCGCCGGGTTCGTGCGAGCTCTCGGAGACCAGCTTGGTGGCGGTCACGGCCGCGCCCAGGTTGGCCGCGTTGCCGAACCCGGCCAGCGCGATGATCATCGAATACTGGCCGAAGCCGACCGTGCCGAGCTGGCGAAAGAGGATCGGCAGCGCAACCAGCGCTGCGACGGGACCGATGCCGTACTCCACCAGCCCCCAGAAGGAGGCATTGCCGGCGATGTGTTTCTTTACGAGTCCAAGCATCGGTAACCCTGTCTGTCATGCTGGCGCGGCCGTCAGGCCACCGGCAGCGCCTGTTGCGTGCGCTCGCGCAGGAAATGGCCATAGGCCAGCGTGATGCCATGCGTCAGAGAGATCTCCGGCCGCCAGCCCAGTGCCTGCACGCGCGACGAGTCCATCAGCTTGCGCGGCGTGCCGTCGGGCTTGGACGTGTCGTAGACGATCTTGCCCTCGTAGCCGATCACGCGCGCCACCAGCCGCGCCAAGTCTGCAATGGAGATGTCCTGCCCGGCGCCGATGTTGTAGATGCCCTCGGCGTCCGGATGCTCCATCAGCATGACGCTGGCCTGCGCCAGGTCGTCCACGTACAGGAACTCGCGCAGCGGCGACCCGGTGCCCCAGATCGTCACGCTTTCCGCGTTGGCCTCGCGGCCTTCGTGGAACTTGCGGATCAGGGCCGGCAGCACGTGGCTGCTGTGCAGGTCGTAGTTGTCGTGCGGGCCGTACAGGTTGGTAGGCATGGCGCAGATGAAGCGCGCGCCGTGCTCCCGCTGATAGGCCTCGCACAGCTTCAGGCCGGCGATCTTGGCGATGGCGTACGGTTCGTTGGTGGCTTCCAGCGGACCGGTCAGCAGCGCGTCCTCGCGGATGGGCTGCGGGGCTTCGCGGGGGTAGATGCATGACGAACCCAGGAACAGCAGCTTGCGCACCCCGGCCGCATACGCCGCGCGGATCACGTTGCACTGGATCATCAGGTTCTTGTACAGAAAGTCCACCGGATGTGTCTGGTTGGCCAGGATGCCGCCCACCTTGGCGGCGGCCAGGTACACCACATCGACCGGCGTGGTCGAAAAGAAGCGGTGCACCTGGTTCTGGTTTTCCAGGTCCAGTTCCGCGCGGCTGCGGGTCAGCACGTGCTCGTAGCCGCGCCGATGCAGCTCGCGGGTGATCGCCGCGCCCACCATCCCGCGGTGGCCGGCGACGAACACGCGTTGGTCCAGGTTCGTCATGGCGGCTACTCCTTGTAGGCGTAGATTTCGTAGCCGTTCTGTTCGACCAGTGCATCGCGCCGCGCATCCTTCAGGTCGCTTTCGACCATTTCCTTGACCAGCTGCGCGAACGTGGTGCGGGGCGACCAGCCGAGCTTCTCGCGAGCCTTGGTGGGGTCGCCCAGCAGGGTTTCCACTTCGGTCGGACGGAAGTAGCGCGGATCGACGCGGACGATGACCTGGCCGGCCTTGACGTCGTGCACCGGTGAGAACAGCACGGTGGCCGTTTCTTCCAGGCCATCGCCTTCCCATGCCAGCAGGATGCCCAGCTCGCGCGCCGCCGTGTTGATGAACTCGCGCACGCTGTATTGCATGCCGGTCGCGATGACGTAGTCCTCGGGCGTGTCCTGCTGCAGCATCAGCCACTGCATTTCGACATAGTCGCGGGCGTGGCCCCAGTCGCGAAGGGCGGACAGGTTGCCCAGGTACAGGCATTCCTGCAAACCCAGCACGATGCGCGCCAGGCCGCGGGTGATCTTGCGCGTCACGAACGTTTCGCCGCGCTTGGGCGATTCGTGATTGAACAGGATGCCGTTGCAGGCGTACATGCCGTAGGCTTCGCGGTAGTTCACGCTGATCCAGTAGGCGTAGAGCTTGGCGGCGGCGTAGGGGCTGCGCGGGTAGAAGGGGGTCGTTTCCTTCTGCGGCGTTTCCTGCACCAGACCGTACAGCTCGGACGTCGACGCCTGATAGAAGCGCGTCTTGTTTTCCAGCTTCAGGATGCGAATGGCTTCCAGAAGGCGCAGCGTGCCCAGGCCGTCGGCGTTGGCCGTGTATTCCGGCTCTTCGAACGAGACGCCCACGTGGCTTTGCGCGGCCAGGTTGTAGATCTCGTCGGGCTGCACCGACTGGACGATGCGGATGAGGCTGCACGAGTCCGTCATGTCGCCGTGGTGCAGCACGAAATTGCGGGGCTGGTCGTGCGGATCCTGGTACAGATGGTCGATCCGCGCGGTATTGAACAGCGAAGCGCGCCGCTTGATGCCGTGGACCTCATAGCCCTTGGCCAGCAGAAGCTCCGCCAGATAGGCCCCGTCTTGGCCAGTTACGCCGGTAATCAGTGCCCGTTTTGGCATGGTTGTGTCCTTAAGACTTAGTGACTGCACGAAAGGAGCCGATGGCTGCGTTACCAATGTGCAAAGAGATTACTGTTGCACCAGCCGCTGAGATATCGGCCAAAAGGTCTAAGAGATCCGCCTGTCGGTAGGGGAAAAAGGACTGGATTGATTCATCCACCGCACCGAGGGCGGTAGCCGCCAGCATGGCAACCAGCGCGGGGCGCCGGTTGACCGACAGGTAGATCAGCGCGGTCAGGAGGGCGTAGGCGGCCAGGTGCAGCCGCTTGTCGCCAAAGGCATCGGACATGTCCGCCGCCAGCCCTGGCATGTTGCCCACCGTGACCAGCACGGTAAAAAAGAGGGCCGCCGCGGGCAGGCAGATCTTTGCCATGCCCGGGCGCCAGAAGGGAACCAATACCTGCTCAGACACGACCGTAGATGTCCTGGAAGCGCACGATGTCGTCTTCGCCGAGGTATGCCCCGGATTGGACTTCGATGATCTCCAGCGGGATCTTCCCGGGGTTCTCCAGACTGTGGATCTCGCCCAGCGGGATGTAGGTCGACTGGTTCTCGGTCAGCAGGTACTGTTTGTCGCCGTTGTAGATCCGCGCCGTGCCCGACACCACGATCCAGTGTTCGGCGCGGTGGTGGTGCATCTGCGAGGACAGGCGCGCGCCCGGCTTCACGGTGATGCGCTTGACCTGGTAGCGCGGCCCCTGACCGACGGAGTCGTACGAGCCCCACGGCCGCTGGACCTCGCGGTGGTGGTTCAGTTCGCTGCGGTGCTGCGACTTGAAGACCTCGACCAGGCGCTTGACGTCCTGCGAGCGCGACTTGTGCGCCACCAGGACGGCGTCGGCCGTCTCGATGACGACGATGTCGTCCAGGCCCACCGAGGCGACCAGCCGGCTGGTCGAATGGATGAGGCAGTTGCGCGAGTCCTCCACCATGACGTCGCCCGTGGTGGAGTTGCCTTCCACGGACTTCTGGGCGATGCCCCAGACGGCGTCCCACGCGCCGACGTCGCTCCACGAGGCGGCAAGCGGGATGACCACCGCGCTGTCGGTGCGCTCCATGATGGCGTAGTCCATCGAATCGCTGGGGCATGCCTCGAACGCCGGGCCGTCCAGATGGAAGAGCCCGTTGTCGCCATGCCCCGTCGCCACGGCCGACTGCGCCTGCGCGAGGATCTTGGGCGCCAGCCGGCCCAGTTCGGCCAGAAAGACCGACGCCTGGAAGGCGAACATGCCGCTGTTCCAGTAGTAGCCGCCGTCGTCGATGAAGCGCTGGGCGACCTCGGGCGACGGCTTTTCCACGAACCGGCGCACGCGGCGCGCGGGCGCCATGGCGCCGGGCTCGTCCGCCTGGATGTAGCCGTAGCCGCTAAGCGGCGCGGTCGGCTTGATGCCGAACGTCACCAGCGCGCCCTGGCGGGCCGCGTCGTACGCCTGGGCAAATGCGGTGCGGAGCAGTTCGCCGTCCTCCAGCACGTGGTCCGACGGCATGATGAGCATGATGGGATCCTCGCCATCCTGCATCGCCCGCAGCGTGGCGGCGGCGATGGCCGGCGCCGTGTTGCGCGCGAACGGCTCCAGGATGACTTCCACGTCCTTGATGCCCAGCTCCTCGGCCTGTTCCGCCGCGATGTAGCGATGCGCCTCGTTGCACACGAGGATGGGCCGCTCCTGCGCGCCCGCCGAGTCCAGCCGCCGCAGGGTGTTCTGCAGAAGGCTGCGGTCATCGGTCAAACGGATGAACTGCTTCGGCAGCAGTTCGCGCGACAGCGGCCACAGGCGCGAGCCTGAACCGCCGCAAAGAATCACTGCCCGGTACGGGGGACGGGGGGTGGTCATGGCTCTCACTCCTTGAAGTAGGCCTGGGTGTACGGATGCACGCCGGGATCGGCTGCGATCACTTCCCGCGGCAGCCAGCGGTAGCCGCTGTGCTGGGCCAGGGGAAGGCTTGCGGTATCCAGAGAAAGCTCGGCCTCATACGCGAGGACGACGTAGTGGGTGGAGCGTCCTGCCTCACCCGCGAAATTCGTGCCGTAGAAGTGCTCGTACACGCCGCGCGGTGTCCACACGAGATCGGGCAGCGCCAGGCCCAGCTCGTCGTGCACGATGCGGTGCAGCGCGTGGCGCAGGGACTCGTTCTTGCGGATCCGGCCGCCGGGCACGAACCACGCGCCCTGCGCGGGCGGATTGGCGCGCAGCCCGGTCAGGTAGTTGCCGGCGCCGTCGCGCAGCAAGAGGTCGATCGACACCAGGGGCAGCATCTCCACCGCCTGGCGGAAGTCCGATCGGGCGAGCATGCCGCGACGCGGTGCTGGCGCTTCGCGCACGGGCCATCCCAACGGTTCAGTAGACATTGCGGCCCGTCCAACCCGATACCGCGGTACGCGCGATGATCAGCAGATCCATCCTGAACGTCCAATGCTGGATGTAGTAGATGTCGTGTTCGACGCGGTCGCTCATCTTTCGCAGCGTGTCGGTCTGGCCGCGAAAACCGTTTAACTGCGCCCACCCGGTGATG
>CBHWAL010000361.1:0-5308 GCA_966111495.1 uncultured Achromobacter sp.
CGGTACAACACGCGATTGCCGTTGGCGCCTTCCGTCCAGACCAGGTCGTACACGCTTTGCACGTCCTGCAGGTACATGGCCAGGCGTTCCAGGCCGTAGGTGATTTCACCCGTGGTGGGCGTGCAGTCCAGCCCGCCGACCTGCTGGAAGTACGTGAACTGCGTCACTTCCATGCCGTTCAGCCAGACTTCCCAGCCCAGGCCCCAGGCGCCGAGCGTGGGGTTTTCCCAGTCGTCCTCGACGAAGCGGATGTCGTGCTGCGTGGGATCGATGCCCAGCGCCTTCAGCGAACCGATATACAGATCCAGGATTTCGGGGGGCGCGGGCTTGAGCACGACCTGGTACTGGTAGTAGTGCTGCAGGCGGTTGGGGTTTTCGCCGTAGCGGCCGTCCTTCGGGCGGCGCGAGGGCTGAACATAGGCGGCGCGCCCGGGCTCCGGACCGATGGCGCGCAGGAACGTTGCCGTGTGCGAGGTGCCGGCGCCGACTTCCATGTCGTAGGGCTGCAGCAGGGCGCAACCCTGCTTGTCCCAGTATTCCTGGAGCGTAAGGATGATTTGCTGAAAGGTGAGCATAGGATTCTTGGAATTCGGCCGCCGGGCAAAAACTGCCCTGCGCGTGGGAAACCCGGCATTTTAACTGGCCTGCGGCCGTAGCGGTCCCGGGCGGGGCCGTGCCGGTTACATCTGGGTCCGAAGGCGTCCCCGAATGTGCCCCTGGTGGACACGCGCCGGCCTTTGCCTGCGCCCGTAAACCAATGGTCGTATGATTCCGGGTTGAGCCTGAGTCTTATATAAAACCCGGAACCCGATTCCGAGAAATTCGCGAAAAAGGAGCAGTCCCATGTCTGACCTGATCACGGTGGAAGTTACCGACGGCATCCAGATCATCACGATCAACCGTCCCGAGGCCAAGAACGCCATCAACCTGGAAACCGCCGTGGCCATGGCCGCCGCGCTGGACCAGCTGGACAGCCGTGACGACGTGCGCATCGGCATCCTGACGGGTGGCGGCGGCACGTTCTCGTCGGGCATGGACCTGAAGGCGTTTGCTGCGTCCGGCCAGCGTCCCTACGTGGAAGGCCGCGGCTTTGCCGGCCTGAACGAACGCCCGCCCAAGAAGCCGCTGATCGCCGCAGTCGAAGGCTACGCCCTGGCCGGCGGTTGCGAAATGGCGCTGGCTTCCGACCTGATCGTGGCCGCCAGCAACGCCAAGTTCGGCCTGCCCGAAGTCAAGCGCGGCCTGGTGGCCGGCGCGGGCGGCCTCTTGCGCCTGCCGCGCCGCCTGCCGTACCACATCGCCATGGAAGTCATCCTGACCGGCGAAATGCTGAGCGCCGAACGCGCCCACGCCTTTGGCCTGGTCAACCGCCTGACCGAGCCGGGCGGCGCCCTGGCCGGCGCGCT
The DNA here is from genome assembly GCA_966111495.1 of uncultured Achromobacter sp. Taxonomy (GTDB): domain Bacteria; phylum Pseudomonadota; class Gammaproteobacteria; order Burkholderiales; family Burkholderiaceae_B; genus Achromobacter. The sequence goes on from CBHWAL010000361.1 coordinate 1,407, forward strand.
GGAACTGGCCCGTGCCATCGTCGAAAACGGCCCGCTGGCCGTCCAGACCGCCAAGAGCATCGTCGCGCAAGGCGGAGACTGGGACCAGGAAGGCATGTTCGACCGCCAGCGCCCGCTGATCGCGCACATCTTTACTTCGGCCGACGCCAAGGAAGGCGCTACTGCCTTCGCCGAGAAGCGCAAGCCCGTGTGGCAAGGAAAATAGGGCGCCCAATAATCTCACCTCGCGGCCGCTCGCCGGCCGCGTTTTCACGTTTCCCCCCCTCCAGACCTGCAAATCGCCATGTCCGTCATCATTAAAGAAGAAGACTTGATCCAGTCGATAGCCGATGGCATCCAGTTCATCAGCTATTACCATCCCGTCGATTACATCCGCCACCTGGCGCGCGCCTATGAGCGCGAGGAAAGCCCGGCCGCGCGCGATGCGATGGCGCAGATCCTGACCAACTCGCGCATGTGCGCCGAGGGCAAGCGTCCGCTGTGCCAGGACACCGGCATCGTCAACGTCTTCCTGAAGATCGGCATGAGCGTGCGCTTTGACACCAAGCGCACCCTGCAGGAACTCTGTGACGAAGGCGTACGCCGCGGCTATCTGAATCCGGACAATCCGCTGCGCGCCTCCGTGCTGGACGACCCGCTTTTCGCGCGCAAGAACACGCGCGACAACACGCCCTGTATCCTGCACGTCGAGCTTGTCCAGGGTGACAAGGTCGACGTGCAAATCGCCTCGAAGGGTGGTGGTTCCGAAAACAAGACCAAGTTCGCCATGCTGAACCCCAGCGATTCGCTGGTGGACTGGGTGCTCAAGACCGTCCCGTCGATGGGCGCCGGCTGGTGCCCGCCCGGCATGCTGGGCATCGGCGTCGGCGGTACCGCTGAAAAGGCCATGCTGATGGCCAAGCAGTCGCTGATGGAAGACATCGACATGTACGAGCTGCTGGCCCGCGGCCCGCAGAACAAGCTGGAAGAGCTGCGCATCGAGCTCTACGAAAAGGTCAACGCGCTGGGCATCGGTGCGCAGGGCCTGGGCGGCCTGACGACCGTGCTGGACGTCAAGATCAGCACCTTCCCGACGCACGCGGCCTCCAAGCCCGTCGCCATGATCCCGAACTGTGCGGCCACGCGCCACGCGCACTTCGAGCTGGATGGCTCCGGTCCCGCGCGCCTGGATCCGCCGTCGCTGTCCGAATGGCCCGAAGTGCACTGGGCGCCGGACTACAACAAGTCCAAGCAGGTCGATCTGAATACGCTGACCAAGGAAGAAGTCGCCAGCTGGAAGCCGGGCCAGACCCTGCTGCTGTCGGGCAAGATGCTTACCGGCCGCGACGCCGCGCACAAGCGCATCCAGGACATGCTGGCCAAGGGCGAGCCGCTGCCCGTGGACTTCACCAACCGCGTCATCTATTACGTGGGTCCGGTGGATCCGGTGGGCGATGAAGTGGTCGGCCCCGCAGGCCCCACCACCGCCACGCGCATGGATAAGTTCACGGACATGATGCTGGAGAAGACGGGCCTGATCTCGATGATCGGCAAGTCCGAGCGCGGCCCCGTCGCCATCGAAGCCATCAAGAAGCACGGCTCGGCCTACCTGATGGCCGTCGGCGGCGCTGCCTACCTGGTGTCCAAGGCCATCCGCGGCGCCAAGGTGCTGGGCTTTGCCGACCTGGGCATGGAAGCCATCTATGAGTTCGACGTGAAGGACATGCCGGTGACCGTGGCGGTTGACGCCCAGGGCACCTCGGTCCACACGACCGGACCCAAGGAATGGCAGGCCAAGATTGGCAAGATCCCGGTCGCCGTTGCCTGAACGCAGTGACTGCATGACATATCAATTGGCCGCTGACATCAGCGGCCAATTTTTTTACGGGCTTTTTTGACGGGCGCGCTGCGCAAGCGATGTATATACTCCGTCCGTCGTTCCGGGATAGTTCAGCGGCAGAACATTCGGCTCCAGTCCGGATAGGCGCTGGTTCGAATCCAGCTCCCGGATCCCTTCCCTCTTGCCTGAGCCACGCATCATGGATGACGCGCCGGATGCGCACGGGGCGGGTGGCGGCTATGCCGCCGCCATGCTCGCCAAATCCTTCCTGACCCACGAGACCCACCCGGACCCCGCCGTACGCGAACGCGCGGCGGTGCGCGTTGAACGCTGGCGCCAGGTGCTGGCGCATGCGCTGGATGGCTCGGCTACCTATGGCTCCTCCACGCCGCTGCCCGGCATTCCCGACTGGGTGACGCTGGACGTCGCCACCGGCGGCTTTGCCACGGGCGATCTGCTTGCCGGTGGACCGTTGACGCCCTACGAGCGCGAGCTGACGGCGACGCTGTCCGGCATCACGCCGGGCAGCGAACGGCGCGATCTCAACGCCTGGTTTCTCAGCGAGGCCGGCGTCGGGCATCTGCAAGACAGTCTGGCGCGAGGCGACTATCGCATCGAGGTGCCGGAAGAAGCCGCGCTGGCGGTGGTGGCATGGCTGCTGGGTCAGGGGCTTGCCGACGCGGCGCGGGAGCTGGTCGCAGTGGTGGCGCCGTTCTTCGACCGTCTGCGCTTTTTCCCCGCGCCCGGATCGGCCGATGAGGCGTCGGGCGCCGACATCCATGTCGGCACCGCGGGCGAGGTTGCCGCGCGGTTGTCCAGCCTGCCCGCGCAGCCGCGCATCGCGGCGCAGCGCGCGGCCGTTCAGACCCTGCTGCCGCATTACGACCGCGCCGTCGCCCTGTTTCTTGAAACGGTCGAGGACGATTGGCCGTGCCGGCGTTATCCGCAGGACTGGATTGCCCGCGCCCAGGCGCTGACGAACGAGATCAATGCGGCCCAGGACAGCGGCCAGTTGCCGATCGGCATGTCGCGCAGGCATCGTCACAAGCGCGAGCTCTTCGAGCTGCTGGCGCGATGCTCGCAGGACGCTGCCGGCCTTACCGGCAGGCAGGTCGGCCGCATACGCCGCATCGTTCGCGATTTCGTAGCCGCGCATGGCGAGCCCGGATCCGCGCACCACGAGGCCCTGCGCCACCGTCAGCGCGAGGATGTTTCCGCTGTCGGATTCCACGAGATCGCGCGCCTGGTGGCCGCCCGCCTGCAGGATCATCCGCAGACGGCCGGCGTGCACGACCTGGCCCCGGTGCTGGCGCCGTTGAGCGCAACCGAAGCCGCAACGCTTCAACTGCCGCCGGACGAGCCGGTGCCGGCGCCCATTGCCCGGCGCGTGCAGCGCTGCCAGAGCGGCACGCTCGCCGAACTGGTGGCGCAGGGGCTGATCACCTCGCCGGACTTCCTGGCGACGCTCACGCCGCAGATCACGTCGGGCCTGCAAAGCGGCGGCTTTGATGATGCCGCGTTGCGCACTATGTACAGCGCTTGTTATCGAGCGTTCCGCCGGCGCCGTTCGCTTCTCTTGCTGAACCTTGAACGGCAGGCCTCGTTCGACCGGTTGCCCTGGATCGCGGCTCTGGAAACGCTGCGGCGTCCGGCGCGGCAGGACGCCGACGCGGCCCGCGCCGCGCTGACGGAAATCGCGGAACTCGCGCTCGCGTCATTTCCGCATGCGCCTGTGCCGAACAAGCTGCTGCAGGAACTGCACGCGCTTGCCGAGCGCGCGCATTGGACGCTGCCGCTGGTCGATGAGGTGGCGGCGGATATCTTCATGGGGCGATTCGGACGCAAATTCCTGGAAGCGGCGCACTGCGCGGCGACGCTCCTGGGCGACTGTCTGTACACCCGCTATTTCGACATCGATGCCAGTCAGGTGCTGGCGCTGCCTTTGCCGCGCAAGTCACGCGGCGAGGACGCCGAGGCTGACGCATTTGGCCGGTTTTGCGCCGCGCGCGCCGGCGCGCAGCCTGGCTTCGGCCAGGTGGGCGCCAACGGCATGGTGATCGAGCAGCAGCAGATCCTGACCACG
>CBHWAL010000362.1:0-5291 GCA_966111495.1 uncultured Achromobacter sp.
CAGCTCCCGTCCCGTCGTGGGCGACGCATACCCCACGGCCCAAGGCCCGCTCGCCAGATCTTCCGCCCGCGCGGGTTCGCCGTGTTCGCGCAGGTAGGCCGGACTGGCGCAATTGATGAGCGAAATGCTGCCCAGCGGCCGCACCACCAGGCTGCTGTCGTGCAGCGTGCCGATGCGCACCGCGCAGTCCACACCTTCCTGCACCAGGTCGATGGCGCGGTCGGTTGAACTTAGAACAACCTGCAGGCGCGGGTGCCGGCGGAGCAAGCCGGGCAATTGCGGCGCGATCAGCCGTCTCGCCACGCGGCTCGGCACATCGATGCTGAGCTTGCCGGACACTTGGCGATCGCTCGCCTGGAACAGTTGGTCGATGTCTTCGACCTCGGCCAGCAGCGGCAGCACGCGCTCCAGCAGTTGCTCGCCGTCCGCCGTCAGCCGCACCTGACGCGTCGTGCGATGCAGCAGCCGCACGCCAAGCTGGGCTTCCAATTGCTGGATGGCGGCGGACACGGACGCCCGGGGCGCGTCCAGCGCATGGGCCGCCTTGATGAAACTGCCCATTTCGGCAACCTGCGCAAACACGCGGTACTGGTCGAATCGGTCCATGAGCGGCCTGTGGCGATGCGGGAAGACGGTGCAACGGGAAAGCGCGCGTCTCCGGTTGACCGGGCGCGCGCAGGGCATGAAAAGCATAGCCGCAAATGGGGGGCTGATCGGGATCCGATCCGGCCGCGTCAGCCGCTACGCCAGATCGCCACCGCAGCCAGCGCCGCCGGCACCAGAAACACGATCGCCAGAATCGGCAGTTCCTCGCGCACGCTGTAGCCGGCGTGGGTCACGCCCACCCACATGTTCACCAGCGCCACCACCAGCCACACGGGTATGAACGCCTTGGCCGCCACCGACAGCGCCGCCGCATCGCCGCCCCACAATTTACCGAAGAGCAGAAACACGCCCAACAGCACCGCGCCGCCTCCGATCACCATCGCCATATGCATGCCGCTCTCCCTGGTCTGACGCCTATTTGGTCGTATAGCCGCCGTTGATAAGGATGGTCTGCCCCGTGATCCACCAGCCGTCGCTCACCAGATGGCGGATGAACGGCACCACGTCCTCGATATCGGTCAGCCCCGTCTTGCTGAACGGCGACAGCGCCGCCGCGGTCTTGTGATACGCCACGGCATCGTCGCCCTCGGCCGGATAGAAGAACGGCGTATCCATTGGCCCCGGCCCCACCGCCGTCACCGAAATTCCCCGCGCCCCAAACTCCTTGGCCGCCGCACGCGTGTAATGCTCCACCGGCGCCTTTGTGCCCGCGTAGGCCGCATAGAACGGCGTGAACGCGCCCAGCAGCGACGTCACCAGCGTGCACACCTTGCCGTTGTCATTCACGTGCCGGCCCGCCTCGCGCAGAAAGAAAAACGCCGTCTTGGAATTTACCGCCGTCATCTCGTCGTACTCGGCTTCGCTGATCTCGCTAAAGGGCTTCTTGAGCACCTTGCCCACCGTATTGATCGCGATATCCGGCCGGCCCACCGCCGCCACCGCATCGGCAAACAGCTTCTCCATTGCCGCCGCCGTCGTCAGGTCGCCCTGCAACGCCACGGCCTTTGCGCCCGCAGCCTGCACCGCCGCCACGGTCGCCTCGGCCTCTGCCTTGGACGCCGCACTGTTGTAATGGATCGCCACCGCGCGGGCGCCCTGCTCAGCCAGATCGCGCGCAATCAGCCCGCCCAGATTCTTCGCCCCGCCCGCGATGATCGCGACCTTGCCTTTGATCGAATGGTCCGCCATGGAAAATCTCCTTCAGGTGTCGATGGAGCTACGAGCTTAGGCAAGCACCCGCGCCCGATAAACCACCTGAAGCTGGATGCATCATCCAGAAAAACCACCCAATCGCGGTGTGCGGTCGAGAAGGTGTCTGACACCCAACAAGCAGCACGGCAGATTCAAATGGATCTCACACGGGTGTCAGACACCTTGGCAGGATCCCAGCCCCTCCACAAGAACCGCAGCGCGAAGGTGTCTGACACCCAACAAGCAACACAGCAGGTTCAAGCGGACCCCACACGGGTGTCTGACACCTGGCAAGATGCCGCCGGCCTCCCGAAGAACGCCGAAATCAGACCCCGAGCCACCAACAAAAAAGCCGCCCCTAATCCAGGGACGGCTTGCAGCGCCGTCAATCCAGTAACGCGCTCAATCCACCTGCGCGCCCGACTGCTTCACCGCCTTGCCCCACTTATCCACTTCCGAGGCAATAAACGTTCCAGTCGCCTCAGGCGTCAACGGCATCGGCTCCGCGCCACGATCCCGGAAAAACTTCTGCATCTCCGGCGTATTCAACACCTGCCCGATCTGCTTGCTCAGCGCATTCGTAATCTCCGCAGGCGTGTCCTTAGGCGCCAACACCGCCGCCCAGCCAATTGCTTCAAACCCCGGATAACCCGATTCCGCCACAGTCGGCACATTCGGCAACTGCGGCAACCGCTTGGCCGTCGTCACCGCCAGCGCCACCGCCTTCTTGCTCTGCACGTGCGGCAACCCCGCCGTCACCGAGTCCACCATCAGCGGCACCTGATGCCCCAGAAAATCCGCCTGCGCCGGACCACTGCCCTTGTACGGAATGTGGCGAATATCAATATCCGCCGCCGCCTTGAACATCTCGGCCGACAAATGCTGCGTGCCGCCGATCCCCGCGCTGGCATACGCCAGCTCGCCCGGATTCGCGCGCGCCTGCGTCACCAGCTGCTGCAGCGAGGTAATCCCCGACGCCGGCGTCGCCAGGAACATCAGCGGCACCGAGAACACGCCCGACACCGGCGCAAAATCCTTCGTCAGGCTGTAATTGATGGTCTTGTACAGCGTCTGATTCACCGCCGCCGCGCTGCCCGCAATCACCAGCGTGTAACCATCCGGCGCCGCGCGCGTGGCCTGCTCCATCCCGATATTGCTGCCCGCGCCCGCGCGGTTCTCCACCACGATCGGCTGCTTGACCACCGCGCCCAGCTTCTCGGCCAGCGCGCGCGCAAAGATGTCGGTCGCCTGCCCCGGCGGGAACGGCACGATCAGGCGGATGGGACGGTCGGGATATTCCGCGTGGGCGGGCGTCATGGCGGCGGCCAAGGCCAGGCCGGCGGCAAGACTGGAAAGAATACGTTTCATGATTGGTCAGTAAAAAGCGACGGCGGACTGCGCGCGAGGGGCGCATCGCCTGCATAAAATAGAGCGCCCGCGCTGGCAGCCCTTATGAGGCCGGCCCGGGGCAGATCGGAGGGGTAGCGTCACGATAGCATCCCCCCGTCGGTGCTACATTTGCCTTTTCGCGCTTCCCCCCGGGGAATCCCCCGAAATTTCCCTCATCCCCTGTCCTTACATCCCGCAGGAACCGCCATGGAATTCAGCCAGTTCAACGTCGACACCCTCATGGAGATCACCTCCCGCCCGGACCTCGTGTTCGTCAGCGGCAAGGGATCCTGGCTGGAGGATCACGCGGGCAAGCGATACCTGGACTTCGTGCAGGGCTGGGCGGTGAACACCCTGGGCCACTCCGCGCCCGAAATGCAGCGCGCGCTGGTCGAACAGTCGCAAAAGCTGATGAACCCGTCGCCGGCGTTCTACAACATCCCTTCGATCGAGCTGGCCCAGCGCCTGACCGGCGCGTCCGACTTTGACCGCGTCTTCTTCGCCAACAGCGGCGGCGAAGCCAACGAAGGCGCCATCAAGCTCGCGCGCAAGTGGGGCCAGGTCAAGAAGAACGGCGCCTTCAAGATCATCACCATGAACCACGGCTTCCACGGCCGCACCCTGGCCACCATGTCCGCATCGGGCAAGCCGGGCTGGGACAAGATGTTCGCCCCGCAGGTCGAAGGCTTCCCCAAGGCCGAACTGAATGACCTGGAATCCGTGCGCAAGCTGATCGACGACAAGACCGTCGCCATCATGCTGGAACCCGTCCAGGGCGAAGGCGGCGTGCTGCCCGCCACCAAGGAATTCATGCAGGGCTTGCGCAAGCTGGCCGATGAAAACCAACTGCTGCTGATCGTCGACGAAGTCCAGACCGGCATGGGCCGCACCGGCAAGATGTTCGCCTACCAGCACTTTGACGTCGTCCCCGACATCATGACGCTGGCCAAGGGCATCGGCGGCGGCGTGCCGCTGGCCGCTCTGCTGGCCCGTCAGGAAGTCAGCGTGTTCCAGCACGGCGACCAAGGCGGCACCTACAACGGCAACCCCCTGACCACCGCCGTCGGCGTCGCCGTCTTTGACGCGCTGGTCGCGCCGGGCTTCATGGACGCGGTCAATGCGCGCGCCAAGCAACTGTCCGAAGGCCTGCTGGCCATCTCGGCCAAGTACGGCATGAAGGGCGAACGCGGCATGGGCCTGCTGCGCGCGCTGGTGATGGATCGTGATGATGGTCCGGCGATTGTCGAAGCTGCGCGTAATCAGGCGCCGGAAGGTCTGCTGCTGAATGCGCCGCGTCCGAATTTGCTGCGCTTCATGCCGGCGCTGAATGTGACGGCCGAGGAAGTGGATTCGATGCTGAAGCAACTGGATGCGCTGATTGCGCAGGTGCGTAAGGCTTGATGAGGGTTAGAAGGGTGTGAATGCAGGGGCCGCGATTATGCGGCCCTTGTTTTTTTTGGGTTGATTGGATCGCGGTTGGGGTTGGGTATGCGGCCGCAGGTTTGGACACGTTAAGGGAATCGAATGGACGCGAAGGAATTTGTCGGCAACTGGAACGCGCTGCGGGGTGAGCTGTTGGAGACGTTCATGGCGGCGGATGGCGGGAGTGCCGTCGCGGCCAAGGTGCGGGGGCTGGGGTTGTCGGCGGCGCAGCTTGCGGGCGTACGTGGCGTTTTGGATCTGGCGCTGCGGGACACGATGTATTCGCTGCTGCTGGGGTTGGATGGGGCGGCAAGTATTGGCGATTGCCAGGAGCAGTTCACCATCGCGGGTGAGGATGGGGTGGTGATTGAGGATATTGAGTCGGAGGCTTGGGAGTGCTTCCATGGGGATGCGGGCGTTTGCGGTTGATTCGCTCGCCAAAGGTTTTGGTTTTTCGGTCGCCGTGATGGGAGTTTGAAGATGTACAAATAGCCAGCTGATGACGTGGTGTCGATCTATCGGGAGTATGCGGACGCGTTTGTGCGGCTGCGTGGGACTGGGTTGATTGAGCGCGCGTGTCTGGATGCGTTTCTGGCGCTGCTGCCGGGGGCGATTCCGCGGGTGCTGGATATTGGGTGCGGGTTTGGGGTGCCGATTGCTCAGTATCTGATTGAGCGTGGTTG
>CBHWAL010000363.1:0-5285 GCA_966111495.1 uncultured Achromobacter sp.
TACAACTAGGTTTTTCCAATATCATGACTAAGACTCTTCTCAATACTCTGTTGGCCGCCACTTTCGTGGTCGCCGCTGGCGCCGCCAATGCCGATTCCGGCAACATCTCGTTCCAGGGCGAGATCACGCAATCGGCTTGCTCGATCGGCGGCGGTCAGCAAGGCGCCGACATGGTTGTGAAGATGGGCAGCATCTCGACGAACATGTTCAAGAACGTCGGCGACAAGGGCCCGCAGACCGACTTCAAGATTGCACTGTTGGCTTGCGATCCCACCGTGTCGGGCAACGCCACGATCTCCTTCAAACCGGGCGCCGGTAGCGTCATCAGCAGCCGCCTGCTGAGCCTGGAGAACAGCAGCGGCGCTCAAGGCGTGGCAATCGGCCTGGCAGACCTGGATGGCGTCGCCATCAATGTCGGCAGCGCTGGCGTGAAGTACAAGCTGATCGAAGGCACGAACATCTTCCACTTCAAGGCGTACTACGAGTCGATCGCGGCAACCGTGACCGCCGGTAAGGCCAACGCCCAAGCGCTGTTCGAAGTTTCGTACTCGTAAGCACTGGCGAAGAGGGGGGCTTCCCCCTCTCTTCACGCGGAGCCGCAACTGGCTTTCGGCTCCGCTCCCCATCCCGCGGGATGGTTGCCGGCCACGCAGGCCTGGCGCAAATCTCCGAGTCTGACCGCATCCACTCACCAGCAGCCGCTGGTCGTGTGCGCGTCCGTCATGGCATACGCATATGAAATTCAAACTTAAGTTTTCCCTCGCGGTGACGCTGTGTCTGATGGCGGGCGTCGCGCACGCTCAGACGGCGACCGTGAGCATGACCGGCCGGATCACCAGTCCGGCATGCACGATTACGGCCGATCCGGTGAACATGGGTGACGTCCCCATCAGTCAATATGATTCAGCGATCTTTCCCAATTCGGCGTACTACCGATATTTCAATGTGACGCTGAATAGCTGCGATCTGACGACGTTGGGGTCCGCGTCGGTGAAATTCACCGGGACTTCCGTTTCGGGCGATGCGACGACCCTGGCACTGACGGGAGGCACGGGCGCCGCTACCGGCTTCGGCGTCAAGATCGTCGGCAACGACGCGGGCCATGAGGCGTCCAAGGCCGCCAACTTCAATGGCGCCAACAGTTTCGCCTGGAAGCTGTCGTTGAACCGGAAGACCTACAACTTCCAGACGTACTACATCAAGATCGCGAGCCAGACGCAAAAGGCCGGCACGGCCAATGCCACCGCCACGGTGACCTTGACCTACTCCTGATGTGATTGCAGCCCGAATCGATGTCGGGGATGCCCCAAAGCCCCGCTTCAATCGACCGCGCGCCGCAGCGCGACTTCCCCCCGGATCCAGCCATGACCAAATTCTTCCAACGCGTCCTTCCCGCGTGCATCGCCGCTTCCTGCCTGCTTGCCGGCAGCGCGGCGCACGCCGCCATCCAGTTGTCCAGCACCCGCGCGATCATGAACGAAAAAGACCGCAGCGTGGCGCTGTATGCCAAGAACCTGTCCGAGTCGCCGTTCGTGGTGCAGGCGTGGATCGACGGCAACGACGAGGAAATGCAGACGCCTTTCTTCATCACGCCGCCGCTCAGCCGCTTCGACCCCGCAAGCGAACGCAGTCTGAACATCACGCGTCTGAACAACGACCTGCCGAAGGACCGCGAGTCGTATTTCTGGATCAATGTGCTGGAAATCCCGCAAAAGACCGAGTCGGCGGAAAACAACCTGACGCTCGCGACGCGCACCCGCATCAAGCTGTTCTATCGCCCCGAAGCGATCCAGAAGCTGCCGCGTGGCGCGGAACTATCGAATTGGGCGGTGTCCCGCGACGGCAAGAGCTGCCGCCTGGCGGTCGAGAATACCTCCGCGTTTACGATCAACTTCGCGCGCCTCGACGTGCCGGGTGAGGACAACGACCTGGGCAAGACGGTGGTCGCCGAGCCGTTGGACACCACCTACATCCCCCTGACCAAGTGCCCCGCGGGCGCGCTGTCGGTGACGCCGCAGGTGGTCAACGACTATGGCGTGCTTGAGACGTGGCCGACCGTGTCGGCGGGCATGCGGGACGCGGCGGCGGGAGACAAGAAGTGACACGTAGGCGCAAGCTGGCGTGGCGCTTGACCGTATTGAGTACCTTGCTCGGCGCGACCGCAGCCCACTCGGGTTGGGCCGCGGAACCGGCGCAAGAGGCGACCACCTTCGACAATAGCTTTATGTACCGTGGCAAGGGTCAACCCGATGTTGACCTCTCGGTGTTCGCGTTTTCCAACCGCATCCTGCCCGGCATGAAAACCGTGACCTTGCGCGTGAACGGCCAGAACGCTGGCGCGAAGGACGTTGAGTTTGTCTCCATGCAAGGCAAGGAAGACGCGCAGCCGTGTCTGTCCGTGCCGTTGCTGGAAGACATCGGCGTCAACATGCTGGCGGTTCCGAAGCTGACGGAGATCAAGGAAGTTGCGTGCACGCGCACGCTCGAATTGATCCCGTCCGCGTCGTCCCGTTTTGATGCGGCCACCAACGTGTTGGATGTGTCGATTCCTCAGGCGATGCTGGCGCGCAAGGCGCGCGGCTTGGTGTCGCAGGATCTTTGGGATGATGGCGAAACTGCGTTCTGGTCGTCCTACCGCGTGTCCTATAACGACATGCGTTCAACCAGCGACTTCGGATCGACCAAGACCCGCAGCACGTTCCTGAGCCTGCGAAACGGATTCAACTACGGCGCCTGGCGTCTACGCGCCAACAGCAATTACTTCGACAACAACGGCAGTTCGAGCTGGGATTGGAGCGACTTCTACGCCGAACGCGATGTGGTGCCCTGGCGGGGCCGCGTGCGCGTGGGCGACAGCTCGACCTCCGGCAATATTTTCACGTCAACGCGCTTTCGTGGCGTGCAGCTGCAGTCGGACGAAGGCATGCTGCCCGACAGCATGCGCGGCTATGCGCCCGTCGTGCGCGGCATCGCCGCCAGCAACGCCAAGGTCACCGTCCGGCAGGACGGGCACGTCATCTATTCCACCTTCGTGGCCGCGGGCCCGTTCGTGATCGATGACCTGTATTCCACGCCGGGCGGCGGTGACCTGCAAGTGGAAATCGAAGAACTCAATGGCCGCAAGACGCAGTTCTTCCAGCCGTTCTCCGCGCTGCCCGCGATGATGCGCGAAGGGGTGTGGAACTACAACTTTGCCGTCGGACAGCATCGGGCAAGCTATGGCGAAGACACGCCGATGCTGGGGCAGTTCACGATGGCCTATGGCCTGCCGTGGGGCCTAACCGGTTACGGCGGCTGGACGGCGGCGCAGCATGGCTATAACGCCGGCGCGCTAGGGCTGGCCCTGAACATGCAAGCCATGGGCGCGATGGCCGTGGACGTCACGAGCTCGCGGTCGCGGACGGTCAGCGGCGGCACGATGGTGGGTACGGCGGCGCGCGTGCAGTACGCCAAGTCGTTCCCGGGCAGCGGCACGGACTTCACCCTGGCCAGCTACCGCTACAACTCGGCAGGCTTTCGCAGCCTGGACGACGCCATTCGTGATCGCAGCGACAGGCAGTTGTTCCAAGGCTACGAACGGACGCACGAGTATCAGTTGTCGCTGTCGCAGCGCGTGGGCAGCGTGGGGTCCTTGGCGTTCAACTATTTCGGCGTCGCGTATCGCAACGCGCCGCGCAAAGCCGAGTATGTGCAGTTGGGCTACTCGAGCGCGATTGGCCGGGTGGGCTATTCCGTGAACCTGGGCGTGAACAAGAGTCCTTGGCAGGAGCGCCAGTCAACCATCATGGTGATGCTGAGCATCCCCCTGATCGGTTCACACACGGCCAGCTACTCGATGAACCGCACCAACGGTCAGGGCACCAGCAACGACGCCAACCTGAGCGGCGCGCTGACGGACGATTACGCCGTGACGTATGCGGTGCAAGCCGGCGTGGCATCGGGCACCGCGGACAGCGGCGGCCATGGCTATGGATCGCTCGGTTACGCCGCACCGATCGGTGTGGCCAACGTCAGCTACGCCTATGCGCGCAACAGCTCCAACACCAACCTCGACTTCAGCGGCGCGGTGGTGGTGGACAAGAAGGGGCCGCTGCTGGGGCAATCGCTGGGCGAGACGGCGGTGGTCGTGGATGCGCCGGGCGCGGCGAACGTGGTGGTCGACGCCTATCCCGGTGTGCGGACCAACCAGGACGGCCGCGCGTTGATTCCGTACGCCAGCCCGTATCGCGAGAACCGGATTTCGCTGTCGCCGGAGCATGATGAGGCGGAGAGCGCGTTCATCGAGCAGAACGTGCAGACCGTGGTTCCGACCCGCGGCGCCATTGTCGTGGCCAGGTTCAACACGGAGATCGGCCGGACGCTGATTGCGACCCTGCGCGGACCGGATGGGCAGAGCCTGCCGTTCGGCGCCGCGATCTTCAACGACGACGGCACGCAGAGCGGCGTGGTCGGGCCGGTGGGACGTGCCTGGCTGACCGGCCTGCAGGGCCAGAGCCGGTTTGTTGTGAAGTGGGGCGCGAAACAAGAGCAGCATTGCGTGTTTGAAATCGATATGCCGGCGGACAGCGTCAAAGCCGAAGAGATAAGGAAGGAATTGACATGCGCCTGATCGAATCAATGTCAAAGGCTTCGCGTCTGCCGACGCAGCCCGCGGGGCGGTTGCGCCGCGGCGCGGCGCGTCTGGTGGTGGCGCTGGGCGTGGGAACGTGCCTGGCGGGCTTGGCAGAAATGGCCAACGCGGGCCCGCTGGACACGCGCGCGACGGCGTGCTCCCGCAACAACGGGGGCTCCACAAGCAAGCAACGTTACCTAGCCTATCCCTCTTCCGGTTACACCAAGTCCGTCACCTACGCGCAAACAAGCGTGCCCATCCCGGCAACGCCCACGCGTGGCACCGTCCTGTTTTCGACATCGTCCAGCTATCTGAGCGAGTTGACCGGCGAATCGCAAGGCTTGGCGGCGCCCATGTATGGGTGCCCGCCCGGAACCACGGAGTATTTCCGGGGGAACGGAACTCTGGTCGATGCCGCGTACAACCTGTACAGCACGGGTCTGAGGGGCGTTGGGTACAGGGTCTATTACTACACCCGGTCGGGTGAAGATGTGCCCGCGCCCGTGACCTATACGAACAGCTACGCGCAAGGTGCGCTTGTTTTCCCGTTTTCGGGGGAGCAGGGCACCTTGTACACGCGGATAGACTTCGTGGCGACCGGCGAGGAGATTCAGGCGGGAACGATCAATGCGGCCAGTATTTTTGGTCAATCGTCCACCAACGCCAGCATCTC
>CBHWAL010000364.1:0-5283 GCA_966111495.1 uncultured Achromobacter sp.
TCGCCGTATTGGAACGACGTGTTGAAGTAGATCTTCGTCAACTGGTCCAGCACGATGATCATCAGAGCCAGCGCCAGCCAGCCGCCCACGCGCGCCGGTGCGGCGCGGGTGGGGGCGGCGTCCGTCACTCCGGGTGCGGAGGGGCGGACCATGTTCAAGCCTTTTCGCGGGCTTCGCCCGAGCCGAACAGGTTAGATACGCAGCGCCCGCAGATCTCGGGATGATCGGCGTCCTGGCCGACGTCAAGACGCCAGTGCCAGCAGCGTTCGCACTTCTTGTGGGCCGACGGCGTGACCTCGATGCGGGTCTCGCCTTCGCTTGCGTGCACGGCGGCGCGCGAGACAATCAGGACAAAGCGCAGGTCGTCGCCCAGGCTGGCCAGCAATTGCTGGTCTTCGCCGTTGGCGTACAGGTCGACTTCAGCTTGCAGCGACGAACCGATGTCGCCTGCCGTGCGCACTTCTTCCAGCTTGCGCTGGACCTCGGCGCGGATGGCGCGCAGGCGCGTCCACTTGGCGGTCAGGGCATCGGCGTCCGCAAACGGCGGCAGCACGTGATAGACCTCGGTGAAGATCGTGGCGCGGGCCGCGTCGGCCTGGTTCTTCAGAGCAGAGCCAACCAGTTCCTTCCAGGCCTCTTCCGCCGTGAACGACAGGATGGGCGCCATCAACTTGAGCAGCGTCTGCGTGATGTCCAGCAGGGCCGTCTGCGCCGAACGGCGGGCGCGGCTGTCGGGGGCCGACGTGTAGAGGCGGTCTTTCAGAATGTCCAGGTAGAACGCGCCCAGATCTTCCGAGCAGAACGTCTGCAAACGCGAGACCGCCGGATGGAAGTCGTAGCGTTCGTAGTTGGTCTGCACTTCGGACTGCATCTGCGCCGTCATGGCCAATGCGTAGCGGTCGATCTCGAAGAGGTCACCGTAAGGCACCGATTGCGACACCGCGTCGAAGTCGGCGAGGTTGGCCAGGAGGAAGCGCAGCGTGTTGCGGATGCGGCGATAGCCCTCCACCACGCGCTTCAGGATTTCGTCCGAAATCGACAGCTCGCCGGAATAGTCGGTGGAGGCCACCCACAGGCGCAGGATTTCGGCGCCCAGGGAATCCGACACCTTCTGCGGGGCGATGACGTTGCCGACCGACTTGCTCATCTTGCGGCCCTGGCCGTCCACGACGAAGCCGTGCGTCAGCAGGGCCTTATAGGGCGGCTGGCCGTACAGCATGCAGCCGGTCAGGAGCGACGAATGGAACCAGCCGCGATGCTGATCCGAGCCTTCCAGGTACAGGTCGGCGGGCCAGCCGAGTTCGGCGCCATGCGAGCCGGCAAATTCGCCGTCCTTGCCACCCAGCACCGTGGCGTGCGTGCTGCCCGAATCGAACCACACGTCGAGCGTGTCGCGGTTCTTTTCGTACTGGTCGGCTTCGTCGCCGAGGAGTTCGCGGGGATCAAGTGCCTGCCAGGCCTCGATGCCGCCTTGTTCAACGCGCTGCGCCACCTGCTCAAGCAATTCAGCGGTGCGCGGATGCAGCTCGCCGGTTTCCTTGTGCACGAAGAACGCCATCGGCACGCCCCATTGACGTTGGCGCGACAGGGTCCAGTCCGGACGGTTGGCGATCATGGCATGCAGACGGGCGCGGCCCCAGGCAGGGTAGAACGCCGTGGCTTCGATGCCGGCCAGCGCCGATTCGCGCAGCGTCGGGTTGCCGTCCTTGGGGGCGACATCCATGCCCGCGAACCATTGGCTGGTCGCGCGGTAGATAATCGGCGTCTTGTGGCGCCAGCAATGCATGTAGCTGTGCTTGTGCTTTTCGACGTGCATCAGCGCGCCGGCTTCCTTGAGCGCCTCGACGATCTTGGGATTCGCGTCCCAGATCGACAGTCCGCCAAAGAGCGCCAGGCTATCCACGTACTTGCCATCGCCCATGACCGGGCTGATGAAGTCGGTGTCCTTCATGCCGTGCTCCTTGCACGACACAAAGTCTTCGATACCGTAGGCCGGCGCCGAGTGCACCACCCCAGTGCCGGAGTCGGCCGTCACGTAGTCGCCCAGGTATACGGGCGCCTTGCGATCGTAGGCGGCGTTGAACTGCGCCAGCGGATGGCGGAACTCGATGCCGGACAGGGCCTCGCCGGGTGCCGTGGCGATGACTTCACCTTCGAGCTCCCAGGATTTCAGGCAGGCCTCGACGCGTTCCTTGGCGATGAGCAGCAGGGGGCAGAACTTGGGCGTGGCAGCGGAAGTGACCCGCACCAGCGCGTATTCGATTTCGGGATGGACGTTCAGCGCCTGGTTGGACGGGATGGTCCAGGGCGTGGTCGTCCAGATCACGATGGCGCCGTCGTCAACCGAATCCAGGCCGAAGGCCTGAGCCAGCCGGCCGTGCTCGGCAAACGGGAAGGCCACGTCAACGGCCGGATCCACGCGATCCGCGTATTCGACTTCAGCCTCGGCCAGCGCCGAACCGCAGTCGAAACACCAGTTCACCGGCTTCAGGCCACGGAACACGTAACCCTTGTCGAGGATGCGGCCCAGCGCACGGATCTCGTCGGCCTCGTTGCTGTAGTTCATCGTCATGTACGGACGATCCCACTCGCCCAGGACGCCCAGGCGCTTGAAATCCTTGCGCTGGCGATCGATCTGTTCGAGGGCGTAGGCGCGGGCCTTGGACTGCACTTCCGCCACGGGCAGGTGCTTACCGTACTTCTTTTCGATCTGGATCTCGATGGGCATGCCGTGGCAGTCCCAGCCGGGCACGTAGTGCGCGTCATAGCCAGCCATGTTGCGGCTCTTGACGATGATGTCCTTCAGGATCTTGTTGACCGCGTGGCCGATGTGGATGTCGCCGTTCGCATAGGGCGGGCCGTCATGCAGCACGAAGCGGGGCCGGCCGCGGCTGGCCGCACGGATCGCCTGGTAGACGTGGTTTTCCTCCCATTGCGCAATCCAGGCGGGCTCGCGCTTGGCGAGGTCGCCCCGCATGGGGAAGGGGGTATCGGGCAGGTTGAGGGTCTTTTTATAGTCCATGAACGGCAAAATAGGCGCGCGCGTTTCGCGCGTCTTCGGCGATGGCGGCAGTCAGGGAAGGGAGGTCAGGAAATTTTTCTTCGTCCCGCAACTTTTGCAGGAATTCAACGCGTACGAGTTTACCGTAAGCGTTGACGGACTCGTCGAGCAGGTGTGACTCAAGTAGCACTCTGCCGCGGTCTTCGACCGTCGGGCGCACGCCCAGGCTCGCGACCGCCGGCAGCGCACGGTCGGCCAACCCATGAACCTGCACCACGTAGATGCCCGATCGCGCGGCGCATCGTTCTGCCACGCGCAGGTTCATGGTGGGAAAACCCAGCGTGCGGCCAAGTTTCTGGCCGTGGATGACGTGGCCGCTGATATGGAAGGGGTGGCCCAGCAGATGGCGCGCACGCTCCAGGTCGCCCACCGCCAGTGCGGTGCGCACCTCGGAGCTGGAAATGCGATGGCCTTGGCGGTCCGTCACGTCCGCCAGCGTCTGGACCTCGAAGCCATGCACCATGCCGGCTTCGCGCAACAGGTCGATATCGCCGCTGCGTTTGTGCCCGAAGCGGAAGTCCTCGCCCACGAGCAGCCATTTCGTCTGCAGACCCTGCACCAGCAGGTGTTCGATGAAGGCATTGGCCGACATTTCAGCCAGCCGGGCATTGAACCGCTCGACCACGACCTGCGAAATGCCGTAGCGCGCCAGCGCGGCCAGCTTGTCGCGCAGCCCTGAAATGCGGGTCGGCGCCAGTTCCGGGCGCTGGTTGAGGGTGGCGAAATACTCCCGCGGGTGCGGCTCGAACGTCATCACGGCCGGCGTCAGCCCGCGTTCGCGGGCCACCTGGCAGACGCGGGCAAGCATGGCCTGGTGCCCGCGATGGACGCCGTCGAAATTGCCGATCGTGAGCGCGCAAGGGGCGCGCCGGTCGGGCGGGGGCAGGGATCGGTAGATGCGCAGCGATGGTTTCACGAGCGAGAGTTTACAATTTTGGATTACGGGTTTGTTCTTATCCCGCCCGCGCGCCGGGTCATGGGCTTGGAACCGCCCGTTTTCCCTTGGAATTGTTCATCTTGCCGGAATCTTCTTCTATCAAGCGCCGCCTCGTCATCCTGATCTCGGGGCGGGGCAGCAACATGCAGGCGTTGGCCGAGGCCTGCCGCGACGAACGCTGGCCGGCGGAAATTGCCGCCGTCATCGCCAGTCGTCCTGACGCCGGCGGGCTCGAATGGGCCGCCGCCCAGGGCATCCCCACCGCCGCCCTGTATCACAAGGACTACGCCAGCCGCGAAGCCTTCGATACCGCGCTGGCCGCCGAAATCGACCGCTACGCGCCCGACTACGTCATCCTGGCCGGCTTCATGCGCGTGCTGACGCCCGGCTTCGTCAATCATTACGCCGGCCGCCTGGTCAATATCCATCCGTCGCTGCTGCCCGCATTTCCCGGCCTGCACACGCATGCGCAAGCCCTGGCAACCGGCGTGCGCGTGCACGGCTGCACGGTGCATTTCGTCACCCCGGTGCTGGACCACGGACCCATCATCGCCCAGGGCTGCGTGCCGGTCCTGGCGGGGGACACCCCGGAGTTGCTGGCCGAGCGCGTGCTGGCCGTCGAACATCAGGCCTTTCCTGCTGCCGTTCGCTGGCTCGCCGAAGGCCGGGTTACCCTGACAAACGATCACCGCGTGGCCGTCCAGGGCGACCCCGTGCGCCTTTTTTCCTGGTCGCCGGCCGCTTGAGCGGCCCTGAAAAGCATTTTTCGGGCGGAACACCTCCGCCCCTTTGGAATACACCATGACTAAACCCCAATCCCCGCGTTCCCGTCCGGCTGGCTCCTTTGGCGGCGGCTCGGAAGGCCGCGACGGCCGGTCTTTCTTCTCGCGTCCCAAGGGCGATGCCCGCAAACCGGCGCCGCGTGACCGCGCCGAATCCGGCGACCGCGCGCGCGACGAACGCGCGGGCGATCGCGGCGGCCACGGCCAAGAGCGCGGCGAAAGCCGAGGCCGCCCCGACTCCCGCCCGTCGTTCGGCGGCCAGCGTGGCGAAGGCCGCGGCTCCTTTGGGCAGGATCGCGGCGAAGGCCGTGGCGGTGAGCGCGCTTCGTACGGCCAGGATCGCCGCGAAGGGCAGGGACGCCCGGATTCCCGCTCGTCGTCCGGCGGCCAGCGCAGCGAGGGTCGTGGTTCCTATGGGCAAGACCGCGGCGGTGCCCGTGGCGGCGAACGCGCTTCGTACGGCCAGGATCGCCGCGAAGGGCAGGGACGCCCGGATTCCCGCT
>CBHWAL010000365.1:0-5281 GCA_966111495.1 uncultured Achromobacter sp.
CGTGACGGAATTGCAGGCCAAGGGCATCCAGTTCAACACGATCGAACCGGGCGAAAAAGCCCGCATGCAGCAGGTCGTCAAGCCGGTAGTGGAGCACTTCACCAGCAGCTACGACCCGGCGATCGTCAAGCTCTACAACGACGAACTCGCCCGCATCCGCAAGTAAACCGCACCGGCATCCCCATCATGAAGATCCTTGTCCTGCACGGCCCCAACCTCAACCTGTTCGGCCGCCGCGAGCCGCACATCTACGGCACCACGACGCTTCTCGAGATCAACGATCGCCTGGCGGCGCTGGCGGCGGAACTGGGCGTCCAGTTGTCGACGCTGCAGTCGAACCATGAAGGCGCGTTGATCGACTTTCTGCACGAGAACATCGACTCGGCACAGGGCGCCCTGGTGAATCCCGCCGGACTGACCCAGCACGGCGTGCCGCTGCACGATGCCATCAAGGCCATGCCGTTTCCGACGTTGGAAGTGCACATGTCGAACATCGCCGCGCGCGAGACCTGGCGCGCGCATTCGATCATTTCGCCCGCGGTGCGCGGCACGGTGCAGGGCCTGGGACCCCAGTCCTATCTGACGGCTCTGCGTGGCCTGGTGGGTGTGTTGCAGGACGCCAAGGCATGAGGCGGGCGCACGTGCATCCGAAGCCGCAAGGAGGCTGGCCATGGTCGTCATAGACAGATTCATCGGCGCCGTCTGCCGCGTGCTGGAGTTCGCCATCGCCCTGCTGCTGGCGGCGATGGTGGTGCTGGTCTTCGGCAATGTCGTTGCGCGCTACGGCTTCAACTCCGGCATCACGCTGTCGGAAGAGCTGTCGCGCTGGATGTTTATCTGGCTGACCTTTCTGGGGGCGGTCATTGCCCTGAAAGAGCGCGGCCACCTGGGCATGGACATGGTCGTGGCCAAGCTGCCAACGGCCGGCAAGAAGATCTGTCTCGTCGTGGGGCAGATCCTGATGCTGTACATCGTGAGCCTCATGTTCAAGGGCAGCTGGGATCAGGCGGTGATCAATGCCGATGTCAGCGCGCCCGTGAGCGGCTTGCCGATGGCCATTGTCTACGCGTCCGGGCTGGTGTTCTCGGTGATGGCGGGCCTGATCATCGCCATGGACCTGTACCGGGTGCTCGCTGGCAAGCTGCAGAACCAGGATCTGATCATGGTCCAGGAATCCGAAGAGGCGGTGCAGCTCAAGCAGATTCTCGAGGACGCCGGCAACGGCGCGCCAGGGAGAAGCGCATGACCATCGCCGTATTCATCGGATCGCTGCTGGGCGTGATGGCGCTGGGCGTGCCCATTGCCTTTGCGCTGCTGGCCAGCGGCGTGGCGCTCATGTGGCATCTGGACATTTTCGATGCGCAGATCCTGGCGCAGAACGTCATTGGCGGCGCGGACAGCTTTCCGCTGCTGGCGGTGCCGTTCTTCATGCTGGCCGGCGAAATCATGAACGTGGGCGGGCTGTCCCGCCGCATCGTCGACCTGGCGCTTGCGCTGGTAGGACACGTGAAGGGCGGGCTGGGCTACGTCACGATCATGGCGGGGTGCCTGCTGTCGGCGCTGTCGGGATCGGCGGTGGCGGATGCCGCGGCGCTCACCGCGCTGCTGCTGCCCATGATGGTCAGCGCGGGCCACAAGAAGCAGACCGCGGGCGGCCTGATTGCCGCGACAGGCGTGATCGGCCCGGTTATTCCGCCCAGCATTGGCCTGGTGATCTTCGGCGTGGCGGCCAACGTGTCCATTTCCAAGCTGTTCATGGCGGCGATTGCGCCCGGTCTGATGATCGGCGGCGCATTGTGGCTGACGTGGGCGTGGCTGGTCAGGCGCGAGAAGATCGTGCCGCCGCCGCGCAAGTCCCCGCAAGAAATCGCCACCGCGTTCCGCAAGGCGATCTGGGCGCTCATGCTGCCGGTCATCATCCTGGTGGGGCTGCGGATGGGCGTCTTCACGCCGACCGAAGCCGCAGTGGTCGCCGCGACCTACGCCTTGCTGGTGTCGACGCTGGTGTACCGCGAGCTCAAGCTCAACCAGCTTTACGCGGTGTTCGTGTCGGCAGCCAAGACCAGTGCCATCGTCATGTTCCTGATCGCCGCTGCCATGGTCAGCGCCTGGCTGATCACCGTGGCCGACCTGCCGGCCAAGGTGGTGGACATGCTGCAGCCGTTCATGGGCAACAAGATCCTGCTGATGGCCGCGATCATGGTGCTGGTGATGGTAGTGGGCACTGCCATGGACATGACGCCGACCATCCTGATCCTGACACCCGTGCTGATGCCGGTAGTGCGCGCGGCGGGCATCGATCCGGTGTATTTCGGCGTGCTGTTCATCATCAACAACTCGATCGGCCTGGTCACGCCGCCGGTGGGCACCGTGCTCAACGTGGTGGCCGGCGTCGGGAAGATGAAGATGGACGACGTGACGCGCGGCGTCCTGCCGTTCATGGCCGCCGAGTTTCTTGTCATGTTCCTGATGGTGGCCTTTCCGGCCCTGGTGATCATTCCCGCGCGCTGGTTTGGCGGGTAGGCGCCCACGCGCCTTCCGCGCCACCCGCCGGCGCATCGTGAAGCTCGATTAATGGGAGATTTATCGCAATGTCCGATCTTGCTCAATACCGGCGCCCCTTCTGGGATACCCAGCCGGGCTACCGTTTCGATCCGTATGGGTCCACCCGCTTACGCTCGCCGAATGAACCGCTGATCGTCGTGCCGCAGACGCTCTCGGAGATAACGGGGCCGATGTTCGGCGCGGCGTTCGTCAAGCAGGGCGATAACGACCTGACCCGCGTGTCTACTGCTGAGGCCATCGGCGAGCGCATCATCGTGTCTGGCCGGGTGATGGACGAGAACGGCCGGCCGGTGCCGGATGCGCTGATCGAGATCTGGCAGGCCAATGCGGCGGGCCGTTACCTGCACAAGCGCGATCAGCACGATGCGCCGCTGGATCCGAACTTCAGCGGCGAAGGGCGAACCGTCACGGACGCGCAGGGGCGCTACCAGTTCAAGACGATCAAGCCGGGCGCTTACCCGTGGGGCAACCATTACAACGGATGGCGTCCGCAGCACATTCACTTTTCGCTGTTTGGCCGCGCCTATGCGACCCGCCTGGTCACGCAGATGTATTTCCCCGGCGATCCTCTGCTGGAGTTTGACCCCATCTTCCAGTGCGTGCCCGACGCCAAGGCGCGCAACCGGCTGGTTGCCGCGCTGGACTGGGAGACCACGGTCCCCGAGTACGCGCTTGGCTATCGCTTCGACATCGTCCTGCGCGGCCGCAACGCCACGCCCATGGAGTAACGCATGCTCTATCCCACCAGTTCACAGACTGTCGGTCCCTATCTGCACATTGGGCTGTCCGGGTTGAACCGTGACGATCTGACGGAAGGACGCGCAGACCTGGGCACGCCGGCCGTCGTCATTGAAGGACGCGTGATCGATGGCGAGGGCAATCCCGTGCCGGACGGCATGGTCGAGATATGGCAGGCCGATGCGCGCGGCGTGTACGGGCATCCGGACGATCCCCGGCATGGCGAAGGCGGCGCGGGATTCGGCGGCTTTGGCCGAGTGGCCACGCAGGCGGACGGTGGCTTTCGTTTCACCACGATCAAACCGGGCCGCGTGCCCGGGCCGGACGGACAGCTGCAGGCGCCGCACCTGGTGGTGTCTGTGTTCATGCGCGGCCTGCTCAAGCATCTGTCGACGCGGATGTACTTCCCGGATGAGGCTGGCGCCAACGAGGCGGACTGGGTGCTGGCCGAGGTGCCCGCACACCGGCGCGGCACGCTGGTGGCGCACGCGGCGGATGCGGGCATTCTGCGCTGGAACATCATCCTGCAGGGCTCGGACGAAACCGTGTTCTTCGACATCTGACCCGACGTGCGACGAGGTCCTCACGATGAGCAACCTTTCTGGGCTGACCGAAACCCTCCATTCGGATGAAGCGATCCTGTCGCTGTTTTCCGGCCCGGCGACCATCGGCCAGATGCTTGCCGTGGAGGCGGCCCTGGCGCGCGCGCAGGCGCAATGCGGCGTCATTCCCCCAAGCGCCGCGACGGTCATCAGTGAGGTCTGCCGGGGCCGTGAAATCAGCGGCATGCTGGACATGGACGGCCTTGTCACGGCGGCGGTGGCGGCGGGCAACATCGCCATCCCCTTCGTCAAGCAACTGACCGCGGCCGTCGCGCGCGCGGATGCCGAAGCCGCGCGCTACGTGCATTGGGGCGCGACCAGCCAGGACATCCTGGACACCGCGCTCGTCCTGCAGATGCGGCAGGTGGCCGCCAGGCTGGACGCGGGCATGGAGCGCGCCACGCTGGCGTGCGTGCGGCTGACTGGCGCGCATCGGGACACCATCATGGTCGGACGCACGTGGCTGCAGCATGCGCTGCCTACGACGTTCGGCGCCAAGACGGCGGGCTGGCTTGAGGCCCTGGAACGCAGCCGGCTGCGCGTGCGGCAGGAAGCGTCGCAGATCGCACTGCTGCAATTCGGCGGCGCCGTGGGCACGCTGGCCAGTCTTGGGCCGGCGGGGAACGATGTGGCGCAGGCGCTGGCCGCCGAGCTGGGTCTGGGTGTGCCGGCAATGCCCTGGCACACGCATCGCGACCGGCTTGCCAGTCTGGCCGCGTCACTAGGCGTGCTGACCGGCACGATGGGCAAGATTGCCCGGGACGTGTCGCTGATGGCGCAGTCCGAGATCGGCGAAGTGAGCGAACCGTCCGGCCAAGGCCGTGGCGGATCGAGCACCATGCCGCACAAGCGCAATCCCGTGGCTTGCGCGGCCATCCTGACCGCCGCGATCCGCGTGCCGCCGCTGGTGTCGACGATGCTGTCGGGCATGATCCAGGAACATGAGCGCGCGTTGGGCGGCTGGCAGGCCGAGTGGGATGTGCTGCCCCAGATTGCCGCGCTGACCGGCGGCGCGTTGGGCCATCTGGCCGGCGTGCTGGACGGGCTGGAGGTGTATCCGGAGCGGATGGCGCACAATCTGGCGCTGACCGGCGGCCTCATTCTGGGCGAGGCCTACATGCTGGCGCTGGGGGCGAAGCTGGGCCGCCTGCCCGCGCACGCGCTGGTGGAGCGCGCGTCGCGCGATGCCGTCGCGAACAAGCGTTCACTCCGGGATGCACTGCGTGAGGCGTTGGAAAGCGATGCCGCGACGCGCGGACTGCTCAGCCGCGATGACCTGGAACGTCTGGGCGATCCGGCAAATTATGTTGGCGAGGCGCCGGCAATCTGCGACAGGGTGCTGGCGGCGTGGACGGCGGATCGGGATGGAGCGAAGG
>CBHWAL010000366.1:0-5278 GCA_966111495.1 uncultured Achromobacter sp.
TGCAGCCGCGCTACTTCTCCAAGCGCGGCACCCAGCTGGGCGGCGAGTTCCGCTATCTGGGTTACACGTACGGCGGCATGCTGGACGGCACCTATCTGCCCGATGACGACGTGACGGGCAAAGACCGCTGGATGTACTGGTGGCGTCACCAGCAGCGGTTCTCGTACGGCTTCTATACCGACTGGGATATCGCCAAGGTATCCGACGACAATTACTTCCGCGACATTTCGCAGCTGGGCCTGAACCAGGCGTCCACCACGTACCTGCCGCAGCGCGGCCGCGTGGGTTGGATCTCCGATCACTGGAGCGCCTACGCGCAGGTCTACAAGTTCCAGACGCTGCAGGATCCCGACGCGCCGCTGGTTCCGCCGTACAACAAAGAGCCCGAGATCTACCTGCGCGGTTCGCGCTACGACTGGGGTGGCTTCGATGTGGACTGGACCTCGACCGCCGTGCGTTTCAGCATGCCCCAGTACGGCGCCGCCCTGCGCGCGCCCGACGGCGACCGTCTCCAGAGCTATGCGTCAATCTCTTATCCGATCGTGCGTCCGGGCTGGTTCTTCACGCCCAAGGCGGGCATCAATTACACGTCCTATCAGACCAAATGGTATGGGGTGGATGCGCAGGGGCTCAACGGCGGGTCGGCCGTTGGCCTGCCGCGCTCGCAGTCCCGCACGCTTCCCATCATGTCGGTGGACACGGGCCTGATCTTCGAGCGCGACACCACGCTGTTCGGCAAATCGTCTACGCAGACGCTCGAACCCCGCCTGTATTACCTGAACGTGCCGTACCGCGACCAGTCCAAGCTGCCGGTGTTTGACACGTCGCTGGCCGACTTCAGCTTTACCCAGGCCTTCGAGGAAAACATCTACTCGGGCGGCTGGGACCGTATCGCCAACGCCAACCAGCTGACCGCTGCGCTGACGACGCGCTGGCTCGACGCCGATACCGGCTTCGAACGCCTGTCGCTGGGCGTGGCGCAGCGTCTGTACTTTGAAGACCAGAAGGTCACGCTGCCGCTGGAAACGCCGCGGACGGACGTGCGCTCCGACTTCCTCGTGGGTGTGTCCGCCGCGTTGACGGACACGCTGAACACCGACGTCGCCGCGCAGTACAACCCCTACGACAACAACTGGTCGCGCGGACTCATCAGCGCGCGCTGGTCGCCGCAGCGCCTGACCACCGTGGCGGTGGCCTACCGTTACCAGCGCGACCCCCAACCCGGCGTGTTCTACCAGCCGCAGGGCCAGAACCAGGTCAGCCTGGCCGTTCAATGGCCGTTCAACAAGCGGTGGTACGGTGTGGGCCGGGTGGACTATTCTTTGCGTTCCGGACCGTCCAGCACGCTGGCCAATACGACGGAATCCCCCCGCGTGACGCAGGCCATTGCCGGCCTGGAGTACAAGGGCGACTGCTGCTGGGTGGGCCGCATGGTCTACCAGCGCTACGCCGTATCGGCGGCGGACACCAACTCCGCGCTGTTCTTCCAGCTTGAACTCACGGGCCTGGGTTCCCTCGGAACCGACCCCATGAGCCTGCTGAACAGAAGTATCCCCGGTTACACGCGCGTCACGCCGCCCGCGCAGAACGGGACCACATTTGAAAGGTATGAATGATGCGTAGGTTGCACTCTTTGCGCCGCCTCTCCGGCAATGCGCTGCTGCTGGCCCTGTGCGCCGGCTTGCCCGCCGCCCATGCGGCCGAGCAGACCGCCCGCGGCGCCAACAGCGCCAAGGCCGCTCCGGCCGCGCAGAACAAGGAAGCGCCCGCGCCCAAGGGCGAGCAGTTCGTGGACGGCATCGCCGCGATCGTCGACAAGGACGTGATCACGTTGCGCGAACTGCGCGACGCTTCTCAGCGCATCGCCGGCGAACTCCAGTCGCGCGGCATCCAGGTGCCGGACGCCCAGACGCTGCAACACCAGGTGCTGCAGCGTCTCATCATGGAACGCGTGCAGCGCCACGAAGCTGACCGCCTCGGCATCCGGGTGGACGACGCTCAGATCGACACGGCCATCCAGGCCATCGCCTCGCGCAACAAGATCACCGTGGCGCAACTGCGCCAGGAACTCGAAAAGTCCGGCACGTCCTGGGACGGCTACCGCAAGGCGCTGCGCGACGAGATCCGCTCGGATCGGCTGCGCCAGCGCGCGGTCGACTCGACCATCGTCATCTCCGACGCGGAAGTCGACGCCTTCTTGAAAGACCAGCGCCGCAATCCGGCTTTCGCCGCGGCTCCCCCGCAGGCGGCGCCGCAAGCGCAACCCCAGCCCCAGCCGCAGGCCGCACCCGAGCAGGCCGCCGCCGCCGGTCCCATGCTGTACGCCCTGGCGCAGATTCTGGTGCGAGTGCCGGAAGGCTCGTCGCCCGATCAGTTGGCGTTGCTGCGCAAGAAGGCCGAAGGCCTGCTGGCGCAAGCCAAGCGTGGCGACGACTTCGCAAGCCTTGCCGCGGCGTCGTCCGACGGCCCCGAGGCGCTGCAGGGCGGCGTCATGGGCGTGCGTCCGCTGGACGGCTGGCCCGACCTCTTCGTCAAGGCGGTCAGCAACCTGCAGAAGGGCCAGGTCAGCCAGCTCATCCAGAGCGGCAACGGTTTCCACATCATCAAGGTGATGGACCGCGGCACCGCCCAGCCCGCGCCCAGCCGCACGGCCCGCGCGGCGGCGCCGCAAGCCGCCCCGCAACCGGCTCCGCAGCCGGCCGCGCGTCCCCAGGCGCCGCAGGGTCCGACGCAGGTCGTTCAAACGCGTGCACGCCACATCCTGATCAAGACGTCGACCGTCATGAGCGATGATCTGGCCCGCCAGCGCCTGGAGCAGGTTCGCCTGCGCCTGGTGAACGGCAGCGCCAAGTTCGAGGAAATGGCGCGCCAGTATTCGCAGGACGCCACCGCGCCGCAAGGCGGCGAGCTGGGATGGCTGAACCCGGGTGAAACCGTGCCGCCGTTCGAGGCCGCAATGAACGCGCTGCAACCTGGCGAAATCAGCCAGCCCGTGCAGTCGCCGTTTGGCTGGCACCTGATCCAGGTCGAAGAACGCCGCGATCACGATGCGACCGACGACCTGGCCCGCATGCGCGCCCGCCAGACGCTGTTCGAACGCCGCGCCCAGCCGGCCTTTGAAGACTGGCTCGAGCAACTGCGTGCACAGGCGTACGTCGACAATCGCCTCGAAAAGCAGCAGAAGATCCAGCAGAACAACCGCTAAACGCATTACGGGCTTTTCATGTCTCAACACCAGGCGCGCAAGCGCTTTGGCCAGAACTTCCTGACCGACGACAGCGTCGTCGAGTCCATCGTCCGGGCGGTTGCGCCCGCCCGCGACGATGCCGTGGTCGAGATCGGCCCAGGCCTGTCCGCGCTGACGCGGCCGCTGCTCGAGCGCCTGGACCATCTCACTGCGGTCGAAATCGACCGCGATCTGGCCGCTCGCCTGCGCAAGCAGTTCGAGGCATCGCGCCTGACCGTGGTCGAGGCCGACGCGCTGACGGTGGATTTTTCGCAGTTCGGCGGCGCGCTGCGCGTCGTGGGCAATCTGCCCTACAACATCTCCAGCCCGTTGCTGTTCCACCTGATGACGTGGGCCGATCACATCCGCGACCAGCATTTCATGCTGCAGCGCGAAGTGATCGACCGCATGGTGGCCAAGCCCGGCTCCGGCGACTTCAGCCGCTTGTCCGTGATGCTGCAATCGCGCTATCGCATGCACAAGCTGTTCGACGTGCCGCCCGAGGCCTTCGATCCGCCGCCCAAGGTGGTGTCGGCCATCGTGCGCATGGTGCCGCTGCCGGCGGACCGCCTGCGGCCCATCAGTGAACGTGCGTTCGAAACCGTCGTCGCGCGCGCCTTTTCGCAGCGCCGCAAGATGCTGCGGCGGGTGCTGGCCGACTGGGCGCCGCAAGTGCCCTGGGAAGCGCTGGACATTGCGCCCACCGCGCGCGCCGAGGATATTTCGGTGGACCGCTACATGCGCCTGTCGGATGCGCTGGTCGAAGCTGGCGTGTTGGCGCGGGACTGACGTCCTTTCGGCATGGCAAGGCAATGCAATGCAATAAGGCCCCGCGGGGCCTTATTTTTTGGTGCTCGCCGGATTACAGCATGCGCTTCTGCGCCGCCATCCACAGTTGCATCACGTCGCGCGCGCGGTCGGTGAGCAGGCGCTCGGCGTCCACCAGGGCCTGCTGCAAGGTGATGGGGCCGGGGGCCAGGCTGAATGCGGCGCTGATGCCGCAGGCGTGCAGGGCCTCGTAGCCGTCGCCCAGCGAACCGGCCAGCGCCACGACGGGAACGCCCGCGCGCTGCGCAATCTTGGCGACGCCCGCCGGCGTCTTGCCGCGCAGGGTCTGTGCGTCCATCCGGCCTTCACCGGTGAACACCAGCGTCGCGCCTTCGACCGCGTCGGCCAAGCCACCCAGTTCCGCGACGATCTCCACTCCAGGGCGGAAATGCGCATTGAGAAACGCCTTGGCGGCAAAGCCCAGGCCACCGGCGGCACCCGCGCCGGGTTCATCGCGGTGATCGGCGTTCAGGTGGCGGGCGCAGACGTCGGCAAAGTTGCCCAGCATCGTGTCCAGCGTCTGCACCTGTTCCGGCGTCGCGCCCTTTTGCGGCCCGAAGACATGCGAGGCGCCCTGCGGACCGCACAAGGGGTTGTCGACATCGGAAGCGATGTCGATGCGGACCTGCGCCAGCCGCGGGTCCAGACCGCGCGTGTCGATCGAGGCAAGCTGTCCCAGCGCGCCGCCGCCCGGCGGCAGGCTGTTGCCGCCCGCGTCCAGCAGCCGCACGCCCAGCGCCGTCAGCATGCCGGCGCCCGCGTCGTTGGTGGCCGAGCCGCCCAGGCCCAGGATGATCCGCGTGGCGCCCGCGTCCAGCGCCGCGCGCATCAGCTCGCCCACGCCGTGGCTGCTGGCGCGCATCGGGTCGCGCTTGGACGGTGCTATCAATTCAAGGCCTGCGGCCGCGGCCATCTCGATGACGGCGGTGCCGTCTTCCAACAGCCCCCACACGGCATCGACCTTATGGCCGAGCGCGTCGTTTACGGTGATCTGCCGCTCTTTGCCGCCGGTGGCGGCCAGCACGGCCTCGACGGTGCCTTCGCCGCCGTCGGCCATCGGGACGCACACCGTATGCGCGCCGGGAAAGGCCGCCTTGACGCCGCGCGCAATGGCGGCGGCCGCATCAGGCGCGGAAACGCTTTCTTTGAACGAGTCGGGAGCGATGACGATTTTCACGGGTGTCGTTGGGCGCGTTGAGAGTCGGAAATGTCACCCATGATACC
>CBHWAL010000367.1:0-5268 GCA_966111495.1 uncultured Achromobacter sp.
CGGAAGGCCTGTCCGTGCCCTGGGACGACACGCTGTGCAAGCGCGCACTGGACGAAGGCCGCATGTGCACCAGCGACGTGTCGCAGTGCTGGCCTGATTCAGACGCGGCCCGGCAGTTGGGCATCCAGACCTACGTCAGCGCGCCAGTGCGTACCGATGACGGCGCGTTGTACGGCACCCTGTGCGCCGCCAGCGCCCGGCGCCACGACATCAGCCCGCAGGCCGAAGCGGTGCTGAAGCTGTTTTCGAGCGTGATCGCCAGTTTCATCGAACGCGAAATGCTGGTTGAACAATTGCACTCGGCCAACGTGCGGCTGATGTCGTATGCGCTGACCGACATGCTGACGGGCCTGCCCAACCGCCGCGCGCTATTCGAGGCGCTTGACCGCCTGCTGGCACGGGCGGTGCGCGAAGAGGCCACCGTGCTGGTCGGCGTGATCGACCTGGATGGATTCAAGAGCATCAACGACACTTACGGCCACCAGGCCGGCGACACCTTCTTGCAGGAAACCTCGCGGCGCATCGCCGCGGCACTGCGCGGGTCGGACATGCTGGGACGCGTGGGCGGCGACGAATTCGTCCTGATCGGCCCCGGCCCCGCGCTGGCCGCCAAGCGTTCGGACGCGGGCGGCGTGACACCGCCGGCCGATGCCGAAGAGGCCGCGCGCACGATGGAAGAACGCATCCTGGCCGCCACGATGGGGCGTTACAAGTTGGGCGACACCACCATTGCCTACGAAGGGGCCAGCGCGGGCGTCGTGGCGGTCGATCCAGCCGGTCTGGACGCGGAGGCCGCCGTGCGGCTGGCCGATGTGCGTATGTATGAAATCAAGCACGCGCGCCGCGCGGCGCGCATCATTCATTGATCGGCCCTGCGTCGCATCTGACTTTGATGCGCCGCCGCGTCACTATTGCAGCCGCACCTTGAAGAACGCCGTCACGCGGGCGTTCAGGTCTTGATGGAATGCGGGGCGGTCAAAGCCTGTCTCATCGCGGCAGATGCCAGGCGCTGCCTCGGCCTGTTCGGCACCGCACGGCGCGAGAAACGCATAATGCCCCGCGCCGGCGGCCACCTGGAAATCCGGCGCGGCGCCCAGACCCTGCTGCACGGCCTGGACGCTAGCCGGGCTGACGCCCTCACCGCCCAGCTCAGACGCCCATAGCTGAATAGGCAGCGTGATGCGCTTGAGCGCATCGCCCGAAAAGACGTTGAGCGGATCCACAATGACCGCCGCCTTGATGCGCGTGTCCGCCGGATACGGTTGCTGCGGCACCTTGCCGGCCGCGATGTCGCGGCACATCGGCAGCGACGGTTGGTCAGCGCAAATCGCCAACCCGGCCGCGAGATCCGGCGCCGCGCCGGCCAGCACCAGGCCCGTATACCCGCCGCGCGAAAAACCGAAGAAGCCGATCTTTTCGGCATCAAGGCTGGCCTTGTCCGGCCACACGCCCGTCATGTGGTCGATCAGCCGGCGCATCTCGCGAGGCCGGGTGGAAAAGATCGACAGATAACCCTGCCGCGATTTGTCCTGCGCGTTATCGCCCACGTGATTGATCGCGGCGACCACGAAGCCCGCATCGGCCAGCGCGGCCGCGGTGTCGTGGTGGCTGAGATACGAGCCCGCGGAGCCATGCGACATGACGATGAGCGGGTAGCGCCCTTCCGGCAGCTTGCAGCCCTGCACCCCTTGCATGGCGACACGGCCCACCTTGATCTCGCCCGCGGGCTCGGCGCAAGGCGTCCAGACCGCGCCTTGCAAGCCGGGACCATTCTGGTCCATGGGCAGGTTCAGACGCTGGAAACCGGCGGCGTGCGCAGCAGTGGCGGAAAGCGCCAAGACGGCGCACACCAGGGATGGGACAAGGTTGGCAAGGGGCATGCAGGACGGAATGCAGAAGATTCAAGGGCGCGCGCCGCGCGGCTGGCGAGATTGTGACACGCCCGGCCAGCCGGTTCGCCCGGGCACGCAAGCCAAAAAAAGAACGCCACAGGCACCCTGTGGCGTTAATGCACTGACCGCAAGAAAAGCGCTTACCGCACCTTCCCCGCCTTCCAGGCCGACAGCAGTTGCTCGTAGGGGATCGTCTCTCCCTTGGGCTTTTCATTGGCCAGCTTCTTCCACGGCGCATGCTGGTCCGACAGCCACTTGCTCGGATCGCTCTTGGGATTGAGCTTGGGCGCGCACTGCGCCATGCCTGCCCGCTCAAGCCGCGCCATCACCTGATCCATTTCGTTGGCCAGGTTGTCCATCGCGGCCTGCGGGTTTTTTTCGCCCGTGACGGCGGTGGCGACGTTCTTCCACCAGAGCTGCGCCAGCTTCGGATAGTCGGGCACGTTGGTGCCGGTGGGCGTCCACGCGACGCGCGCCGGGCTGCGGTAGAACTCGATCAGGCCGCCGTAGTTGGCCGCGTTCTTGGTAAAGAACTCGCTGTTGATGTCGCTGTCCCGGATGAAGGTCAGGCCGGTAATGGACTTCTTGAGCGACACCGACTTGGACGTGACGAACTGCGCATACAGCCACGCCGCCGCCATCTTGTCGGGGTTGGTGGACTTGAAGAAGGTCCACGAGCCCACGTCCTGGTAGCCGTTCTGCATGCCGTCCTTCCAGTACGGACCGTAAGGCGACGGCGCCATGCGCCACTTCGGCGTGCCGTCGTCGTTCACGACCGGCAGCCCCTTCTTGGTCATGTCGGCGGTGAAGGCCGTATACCAAAAGATCTGCTGGGCGATCTGGCCCTGCGCGGGCACGGGTCCGGCTTCCGAGAAGGTCATGCCCATCGCCTGCTGCGGCGCAAACTTTTTCATCCAGTCGATGTATTTGGTCAGCGCGTAGACGGCGGCCGGGCTGTTGGTGGCCCCGCCGCGCGACACCGACGCGCCGACCGGCGTGCACTTGTCGTCGGCCACGCGGATGCCCCACTCGTCCACCGGCATGCCGTTGGGCAGGCCCTTGTCCGCCGCGCCCGCCATCGACAGCCATGCATCGGTGAAACGCCAGCCGAGCGAGGGGTCCTTCTTGCCGTAGTCCATGTGGCCGTAGACGCGCTTGCCGTCGATCTCCTTGACGTCGTTCGAGAAGAACGTGGCGATGTCTTCGTACGCCGACCAGTTGGTGGGCACGCCCAGGTCATAGCCGTACTTGGCCTTGAATTTTTCCTTCAGGTCCGGGCGCGCAAACCAGTCGGCGCGGAACCAGTACACGTTGGCGAACTGCTGGTCCGGCAGCTGATACAGCTTGCCGTCGGGCGCCGTCGTGAACTTGGTGCCGATGAAGTCCTTCAGATCCAGGTTGGGATTGGTCCATTCCTTGCCGGCGCCTGCCATGTAGTCGGACAGCGGCAGGATGGCGCCGTAACGATAGTGGGTGCCGATCAGGTCGGAATCGGAGATCCAGCCGTCGTAGATAGACTTGCCGGACTGCATGGACGTCTGCAGCTTTTCGACGACGTCGCCTTCCTGGATGAGGTCGTGATTGACCTTGATGCCGGTGATTTCGGCAAAGGCCTTGGCCAGCGTCTTGGACTCGTACTCGTGCGTGGTGATGGTTTCGGACACCACACTGACCTCATTGACGCCCTTGGCCTTGAGCTTGGCCGCGGCGTCGATGAACCATTTCATTTCGGCCATCTGCTGTTCCTTGGACAGCGACGAAGGCTGGAACTCCGAATCGACCCACTTCTTTGCCTCCGGCTCGCCGGCCCAAGCCCCTGACGTTCCGATCAGGGCGATAGCGGCCGCCATGGCGTGCATGCGCAATTTCATGACCTGTCTCCTCGATAAGTCTTCCCCTATCGTGCTGCGGACCGCTGGCCGGGGAAGACGCTGGCCGATAGTCCTTTTCCTGACTGCCCGAAACCAACGAAGGGTCTGGCGCCCTTCTCTCACCCTTTTTTCATGATGAACGCCAGCAGCAGCTTGGACAGCACGAAACTGATCAATACCGTTGGCGGCTGATCCAGCGAAAACCATTCGACCGCCTTCTGGCCGAATCCCAGAAACGCCAGGTTGAGCCACGCCGCGGCCATCAGGCCGATGAACAGCCGGTCGCCGCGCGTGGTGCGCAGGGGCAGAAACCCCTTGCGCTCCTGCGTGGGCGACTTCAGCTCCCAGATCGTCATACCGACCAGCATCAGGACGATGCAACTGAAGAACACGGCGACCGGAGTGGTCCACACCATCCAGCTGAACATGGGCACGCCCTCCTGTAGTCCCGATTCCTACACGCGGCCCATCGCGAAGCCCTTCGCGATGTAGTGCCGCACGAACCAGATGACGATGCCGCCCGGCACGATGGTCAGCACGCCCGCGGCCGCCAGTACGCCCCAATCCATGCCCGAGGCCGACACCGTCCGCGTCATGGTGGCGACGATGGGCTTGGCGTTCACCGACGTCAGCGTGCGCGCCAGCAGCAGCTCCACCCAGCTGAACATGAAGCAGAAGAACGCCGCCACGCCCACGCCCGACTTGATGAGCGGCAGGAAGATCGTTAGAAAGAAGCGCGGGAACGAATAGCCGTCCACATAGGCGGTCTCGTCGATCTCGCGCGGCACGCCGGACATGAAGCCTTCCAGGATCCACACCGCCAGCGGCACGTTGAACACCAGGTGGGCCAGCGCCACGGCCAGGTGCGTGTCCATCAGGCCGAACGAGCTGTAGAGCTGGAAGAACGGCAAGAGGAACACCGCGGGCGGCGTCATGCGGTTGGTGAGCAGCCAGAAGAACACATGCTTGTCGCCGATGAAGCGGTAGCGCGAGAACGCGTAGGCGGCGGGCAACGCCACGGCCAGCGAGACGACCGTGTTGATGACGACGTAGATCAGCGAATTGATGTAGCCGGAATACCAGGCCGGGTCGGTGAAGATGGTGCGGTAGTGCTCGAACGTGAAGTCGCGCGGCCAGAGCGTCAGCGTGCTGACGATCTCGGTGTTCGACTTGAACGACATGTTCAGCATCCAGTACAGCGGCAGGATGGCGAACACCAGATACAGCGTCAGGAAGGCGGCGCGCCACCAGGTGGTTTTCTCACGCATTGCCCCGCTCCTCGTCGAAACCGCCCGTGGTGCCCGCGCGCAGCATCCAGTTGTAGAGGATGAAGCACAAGAGCAGGATGATCAGGAAGTAGATGATCGAAAACGCCGCGGCCGGCCCCAGGTCGAACTGCCCGACCGCCTTCTGCGTCAGGTACTGCGACAGGAAGGTGGTGGCGTTGCCCGGGCCGCCGCCGGTCAGCACGAACGGCTCGGTGTAGATCATGAAGCTGTCCATGA
>CBHWAL010000368.1:0-5263 GCA_966111495.1 uncultured Achromobacter sp.
GCACGCGCGCCAGCGCGACCGCCGCGCTGTACAGCCAGAACGCCGCCACCATCAGCAGCATCGCGGTCACCATGATGCGCGCCATGCTCGGCGCCGTTGTCAGGTTGATCGACGCGCCCTGATGCAGGGTGCTCCACCATTGCACCGAGAAATAGATGATCGGCACATTGACCACGCCGGCCAGCAGCAGGATCGCGCCGCCGCGGTCCGCGCGCTGAGTATCGTCGGTGGCGGCCTGCAGCGCCATGAAGCCCAGGTACAGGAACAGCAGAATCAGCTCGGACGTCAGCCGCGCGTCCCACACCCACCACGCGCCCCACGTCGGCTTGCCCCACAGCGCGCCTGTCCACAGTGTCAGGAACGTGAAGATCGCACCGGTGGGCGCCAGCGCGCGCATCATCATGAACGACAGGCGGGTGTTGAAGATGAGGCCCAGCGCCGCATAGCCCGCCATTACCAGATACAGGAACATCGACATCCAGGCCGCGGCTACGTGGATGAAGAGAATGCGGTAGACCTCGCCCTGTTGGCTGTCGACAGGCGCGACAACCAGCCCCGTGTACAGCCCGGCCAACGCGAAGATGGCGGCGCCCGCGCCCAGATAGGGAATCATCCGGCCGGCCAGCGGATAGAACAGCGCGGGCGACGCGTAGCGCAGCCAACTCGATCGCGCGGGCGCGGCGCGGGGGGAGTCGAAAGTGGAGGGATTGTGCATCGGTAACCTCAGTCCAGCGCCACGCGCAGCGCCGCCGACGCGCTCCAGGGGCAAAGCAGAATCGCCAGGCATAGGCCGGCGCCCAGCAGCGAAAGCTGCGGGCCCGCACCCAGGCCGGCGTGCGTGGCCGACACGGCGCCCGCGCCGAAGATCAGCACCGGCACGTACAGCGGCAGCACCACGAGCGGCAGCAGCGCGCCGCCGCGCAGGCCCAGCGTCAGCGCCGCGCCCAGCCCGCCCACCAGCGCCAGCGTGGGCGTGCCCAGCAGCAGGGACAGCACCAGGATGCCGATGGCCTGCGGCGGCAGACCGAATTGCAGCGCCAGCACCGGGCTGGCAAGAATCAGCGGCACGCAGGTGCTGAACCAGTGCGCGGCCAGCTTCACGCCCACCAGCAGCGGCAGCGGATGCGGCGACACCAGCAGTTGCTCCAGCGCGCCGTTGTCGTAGTCCTGCGCAAAGGGGCGATGCAGGCTCAGCAAGATGCCGAGCAGGGCGCAGACCCACAGGACGCCCGGCCCGATCGCCAGCAGCAGCACGGGATCCGGTCCCACTGCCAGGGGAAACAGCGAACCCGTGACGATGAAGAACAGCGTCGCGCCCAGCGTGTCCGCCGGTCGACGCCAGGCCAGCCGGACTTCACGCAATGCCAACTGAGACAGCGTTGCCAGCATCCGCGTAGTCATCCATGTTCAGGGTTTGGGTGTGATGGGCAGGCGTGCCGGGCGCGCGATGCGAGGCGACGACAGCAACGCCGCCCGCGGCCAGGTGCTCGCCGAGCGCCTGCGCCAGTTGTTCCAGGCTTGCCGCGTCCAGGCCCGCGTCGGGCTCGTCCAGCAGCCACACCGGCTTGGCGCCCAGCACCACGGCGGCCAGCGCCAGCCGGCGGCCCTGGCCCTGCGACAGGCGCGCAGCGGGGGTGTGCAGGCAGGCGCCCAGTCGCCAGTCGTCAAGGCAGGCGGCGATCGCGTCGTCGTGCCGCGGCGTGCCGGCCACGTGCAGGCTGCATCGCAGGTTTTCCAGCGCGGTCAGGTCGCCCGACAGGCCGTTGCCATGCCCCAGATACGCCGTGCGCGCAAAGTGCGCCGCCGGATCGCGGCGGATGTCGCCGTTTGGGTCGAAGATGCCGCCGTCCAAGGGCCGCAGCAGGCCGGCCAGCATGCGCAAGAGGCTGGTCTTGCCGCTGCCGTTGGCGCCCTGCACGTTCAACAGCTGTCCGGCGTGCAGTTCAAAATCCAGCGCGCCCGGCCCGCCGCGCCGGCTAACCAGCCCGCGCGCGCTCAGCACCGGCAGTGGCGCGTCAACGGGCCGCATTGGCCACCTCGTTGGACGCCCTGGCCGGCGGCGTCGCTTCGGAGGTCTGGCCAGGCGGAATGTGCGGCAACGTGTGGGCGATGCCCTTGTGGCAGTCGATGCAGGTCTTGGACCGGTCGGCCAGATAGGTCGAGTGCATGTTCTGCGCCCGCACGCTCTGGCGGGTGAAGTCCATGTACTCGTAGTTGTGGCAGTTGCGGCATTCCAGCGAGTCGTTCGCCTTGAAGCGCGCCCATTCGTGCTGCGCCAGTTCCAGCCGCTTGTCGACGAACTTCTCGCGCGTGTCGATCGTGCCGAAGATCTTGCCCCAGACTTCCTTGGACGCCTGCATCTTGCGGGCGATCTTGTCGGTCCAGTTGTGCGGAACGTGGCAGTCCGAACACAGCGCCCGCACGCCCGAGCGGTTGGTGAAGTGGATCGTGCCCTTCAGCTCCGAGTACACGTTGTCGCGCATTTCATGGCAGCCGGTGCAGAACTTCTCGGTGTTCGTCAGCTCCATGGCGGTGTTGAACGCGCCCCAGAACAGGATGCCGCCGATGAACCCGCCCACCGTCAGAAAGCCCAGGCTGAAGTGCACGCTGGGCCGGCGGATGATGTTCCAGTAACGCTTGATGAGCTTGACCATGACGGGCTCCTGTCCCTTACTTCTTGTCGGGCGCCGGAGCGGAGAGGCGCTTGAGGATCACGTCGATGTCCTGGAAGTTGTTCGGGACCAGCGGCTTGGCCTCCGTTTGCGGAACGTGACATTGCAGACAGAAGTACCGGCGCGGCGAGACTTCGGCCAGCACGTTGCTGTCGCGGTCCATGTAGTGCGTCACGCTCAGCGGCACCGCCTGTGTCTGCTCGGTGTTGACCCGCGCGTGACAGGCCAGGCAGCGGTTGAAGTTCTTGTCGATCTGGTAGCCGTCGATCTTGTGCGGAATGGTGGGCGGCTGCATCGAATAGGTGCGCATGCGCCGCACGTCGCGGTTTTCGACCGGGGCCATGAGCGGCGGCGTGGCCGACTCGGTCAGGGGCGTCGGCCCCCGCATGGGATCGATCATCGGATCGGTCGGCGCCGCCCAGGCGTTGGCGCCGATCAGAAAGACCAGGGCGATCGAAGTGGCGCGAATGTTCATGAGCGTCTCCGTCGGGCCGTCAAGCCTTGGTGATCTTGACCGCGCACTTCTTGAAGTCGGTCTGGAACGAGATCGGATCGGTGGCGTCGAGCGTGACCTTGTTGATCAGTTGGCCGGCATCGAACCAGGGCACGAACACCAGGCCGCGCGGCGGCTTGTTGCGTCCGCGCGTTTCCAGCCGGGTCTGCATCTTGCCTCGCCGCGATGAAATCTCGACCAGTACGCCACGCCGCAGGCCCATGGCCTGCGCGTCGTCTGGGTGCATGAAGCAGACCGCGTCGGGAAAGGCGCGGTACAGCTCCGGCACGCGCCGCGTCATCGACCCCGAATGCCAATGCTCCAGCACGCGGCCCGTGGACAGCCAGAAGGGGTATTCCTCGTCCGGCACCTCGGGCGGCGGTTCGTAGGGCAGGGCGTAGATGTTGGCCTTGCCGTCCGGGTTGCCATAGAAATTGAAGCCGGAACCCACCTTCACGTAGGGATCCGCCTTCTCGCGATAGCGCCAGCGCGTCTCGACCCCGTCCACGACGGGCCAGCGCAGCCCGCGCACCTGGTGATAGGTGTCAAAGGGCGCCAGATCGTGGCCATGGCCGCGGCCGAACTCCGCGTACTCCTCGAAGAGCCCCTTCTGCACGTAGAAGCCGAACGCCTTGGCCTCATCGTTGGCGTACTCCGGGTCCAGTTCCGTGTTGGGAAACTTGTTGACCTTGCCGTTTTCGTACAGCACCTGAAAGAGCGTCTTGCCCCGAAGTTCGGGTTTTTTGGCAAGCAGGTCCGCGGGCCAGACTTCGTCGGTCGTGAAGCGCTTGGAGAACTCCATGAGCTGCCACAGGTCCGACCGCGCGCCGCTGGGCGCGTTGACCAACTGGTGCCAGAACTGCGTGCGGCGCTCGGCATTGCCGTAGGCGCCTTCCTTTTCGACCCACATGGCGGTGGGCAGCACGAGGTCGGCCGAGATGGTGGTGACCGTCGGGTAGGCGTCGGACACCACGATGAAGTTTGCCGGGTTGCGGTAGCCGGGATAGCCTTCGTTCAACATGTTGGCCGCTGCCTGCATGTTGTTGTTGACCATCACCCAGTAGGCGTTGATGGTGCCGTCCTTGAGCATGCGGTTCTGCAAGACCGCGTGCGCGCCAACCTTTTCGGGGATGGTGCCGTCGGGCAGGCCCCAGACCTCTTCGGCGCGCGCCCGGTGCTTGGGGTTGGTCACGACCAGGTCCGCGGGCAGGCGATGCGAGAACGTGCCCACTTCGCGCGCGGTGCCGCAGGCTGAAGGCTGGCCTGTCAGGGAGAACGGGCTGTTGCCCGGCGTGGAAATCTTGCCCGTCAGCAGATGGATGTTGTAGACGAGGTTGTTCGCCCACACGCCGCGCGTGTGCTGGTTGAAACCCATGGTCCAGAACGACATGACGCGGATCTTCGGATCGGCATACAGCTCGGCCAGCGCTTCCAGATTCCGCTTTGGCACGCCGGTGAGCTTGGCGGTGTAATCCAGGTCGTACTTGGAGACGAACTTCGCGTATTCGTCGTAAGTGATCGGGCGCGATCCGCCAGCATTGTTGGCGTTCTTGGCCGCCTTTTGCAGCGGGTGCTCGGGGCGCAGGCCGTAGCCGATGTCGGTGTTGCCTTCCAAAAACCGGGTGTGCTCGTCGACGAATTCGCGGTTGACGCGCTTGGTCTTGATGATGTGGTTGGCGATGTAGTTCAGGATCGCCAGGTCGGTCTGCGGCGTGAACGTCAGCGAGATGTCGGCCAGTTCATATGATCGGTTCTCGAAGGTGGACAGCACCACCACCTTGGTATTGGGCTTGCTCAACCGCCTGTCGGTCACCCGCGTCCACAGGATGGGATGCATTTCGGCCATGTTCGCGCCCCACAGCACGAAGGCGTCGGCGTTCTCAATGTCGTCATAACAGCCCATGGGCTCGTCGGCGCCAAAGGTGCGGATGAAGCCCACCGCCGCCGACGCCATGCAGTGGCGCGCGTTCGGATCGAGGTTGTTGGTGCGAAACCCCGCCTTCATCAGCTTGAGCGCGGCGTAGCCTTCCCAGATGGTCCACTGGCCCGAGCCAAACATGCCGACGGCTTCGGGGCCCTTGTCCTTGAGCACGCGATT
>CBHWAL010000369.1:0-5259 GCA_966111495.1 uncultured Achromobacter sp.
CCGATTGTCAGCACGCCCCAGCGCTCGAAGTCCACGGCGTCATCGCGGCCCGGCGTGTCGCCCTTGTTGCCCATCACGTTCAGGCGGAACGCCGCCTTCTCGCCCAGGCGCCAGTTGCTGTCGATGGTGGCGCGGTAGTTGTTATCCGTGCCGATCTGCGCGGTGGCTTCGGTGAAGTCCGTGGCCTTGGGCGCCTTGCTGACCATGTTGATGCTGCCGCCCGCGCCGCCCCGGCCGGAATACACCGAATCCGGGCCCTTGATGATCTCGACCTGCTCCAGGTTGAACGTATCGCGCACCTGCGTGCTGCTGTCGCGGATGCCGTCCAGGAAGATGCTGCCGGCGGAATTCTGGCCGCGGATGATCGGCAGGTCGCCGCCCGGGCGGCCGCCTTCACCCGCGCCGAACGTGATGCCC
The DNA here is from genome assembly GCA_966111495.1 of uncultured Achromobacter sp. Taxonomy (GTDB): domain Bacteria; phylum Pseudomonadota; class Gammaproteobacteria; order Burkholderiales; family Burkholderiaceae_B; genus Achromobacter. Next base: position 418 of record CBHWAL010000369.1, read on the forward strand.
GGCGAGTTACGCAGCACGTCCTGCAGCGTGGACGCAGCCTGGTCCTGGATCACCTGCTGCGGCACGACCTGCACCGTGCGCGGGGTGTCCAGCAAGGGCGCCGTCATCTTGGGCGACTGCGCGGTCGAGGTCTGGTACGACGAGCTTTCGCCCTCGATGCGGACGGGCGACAGCTGCGTCACGCCGGCGTCGGCGGACTGGGCTGCTGCATAGGGGCTGACGAACAACGCGGGCGCGGCAATGGCGGCGGCCAGCGAGGTGGCGAGCGTATTCAGCGAATACGAATCTTGGGGCTTCAAGCGGACTTCTCCAGAACGTAAATAACAACGATTCTTGTTTTTTTGTCGTTTGCGATTCTGAACGTAGCCGCTGAATGAAACCTGAATGAAAGGCCCTTGCAAATCAAAAGGATAAAAAAACAACAGCTTTGATCTGGCGCAAAATACAGGACGGATCAGACACCAAAAAAGGGGCAGATTGCAGGCGATTTTCTCGCGAGGCAAGGCCGATGCTGGCGTTGCGGCAGGCATAAAAAAACGCCCCGGTCGGGGCGTCTTGGCGCATTGCTGCGCAGGCGGGCCGGCGCGTCTTCAGGTCCGCAGACGCGGATGCCGTTTGAAGAGATACCGATATACGAAGCCAGGATACGCCAGCACCAGAAACAGGCTGAGCGTGATCGCGTAGAACTCCCAGGTCTGGGCAAAGCGGTTGCCCAGCGTGGACTCGAACGCGAAACCCAGCGCGCCGACGATGGCGTAGAACACCAGCACTTCGATCAGGCGCATCCAGAACGGCTTGACCGCCGCCGCCCCGCCCTGCTTCCAGGGCAGCACGGCAAAAACGCGCTCGGTCAGGAAGGGAAGATTCGCGCTGACGAGCGCCAGCGCGATCAACAGCCATACCGCCAGCGTCTGGTTCATGGCCGCTATCCTTCCTTAGAGGCTCAGCGACGAGCGAATGGCCTGCACGCACAGCGCCATCAAGCCACCGGGCAACAGACCCAGCACCAGGATCAGGGCGCCGTTGATCGACAGCACGCCACGTTGGCCGGCCGTGGCCACCATCGGGGCAGCGTCGGCCGCCGGCTCGTCGAAGTAGACGACCTTGACCACGCGCAGGTAGTAGAACGCGCCGATCAGCGAAAACAGCACCGCCACCACGGCCAGCGTGACGTGACCCGCGGAGATCAGCGCCTGCAACACGGCCAGCTTGGCATAGAAGCCCACCAGCGGCGGAATGCCGGCCAGCGAGAACATCAGCAGCAGCACGATGGCGGCATGCCACGGGCTGCGGCGGTTCAGGCCCTTCAGGTCGTCGATGTGCTCGCACTCGAAGCCCTGGCGCGACAACAGCAGCACGATGCCAAAGCTGGCAAGCGTGGTCAGCACGTAGGTCAGCATGTAGAACAGCGAAGCGCCGTAGGCGGCCGACGACAGTTCCGGCTTGCCCGCCACCGAACCCGACATCAGGCCCAGGAGCACGAAGCCCATGTGCGAGATGGTCGAGTACGCCAGCATGCGCTTGAAGTTGGTCTGCGCGATGGCGGTCAGGTTGCCGATGGCCAGCGACAGCACGGCCAGGATCATCAGCATCGGCTGCCAATCGGCGGCCAGGCCGTGCAGGCCGTCGACCAGCAGGCGCAGCGTGATCGCAAAGGCGGCCAGCTTGGGCGCGCCGCCCAGGATCAGCGTGACGGCGGTCGGCGAGCCTTGGTAGACGTCCGGCACCCACATGTGGAACGGCACGGCGCCCAGCTTGAACGCCAAGCCCGACACCAGGAACACGATGCCGAACACCAGCGCCATCTTCTCGGCCTTGCCGGCGGCGATGACGTTGGACACTTCGGTCAAGTCCAGGTGGCCCGTTGCGCCGTAGATCATGGACATGCCATACAGCAGGAAGCCCGAGGCCAGCGCGCCCAGCACGAAGTACTTCATGGCGGCTTCGGTGGCCACGACGTTGTCACGGCGCAGAGCGATCAGCGCGTACAGCGCCAGCGACATCAGTTCCAGGCCCAGGTAGATCGAGATCAGGTTCCCGGAGGAGATCATGACCATCTGGCCCAGCAGAGCAAACAGCGTCAGCACATACAGTTCGCCGCCACGCATCATGTCGCGGACCTGCGCATACACGCGGCCATAGATCAGCGTCACGCCGACGGCAAGATACGAGGCGATCTTGAGCAGGTGCGACAGCTCATCCGTGACATACAGGCCGTTGAACGTCGAGCCAGCCACGCCGTTCTTCCACTGCACGGCCGACACGACGGTCAGCACGCCCAGGGCAAGCATGGTCAGCAGGAACGTCGGCTTGCGCTCGGGGTGATTGCTGACCGCGTCGACGAGCAGGATAGCCAGGCCGAAAATCAGCAGAAGGATTTCCGGTGTCGCCAAGGCGAAATCGATTTGGGATTGCATCATTGTCTTGTCTTACAGTTTCGAGACGGCAACGTGTTGCAGCAGGGCCTCGACCGACACGTGCATCACGTCGGTAAAGGGCTTGGGATAGATCCCCATGTACAACACGGCGATCGCCATCACGCCAAGAATCACGAATTCGCGGCGATTGATATCGGTCAGCTCGCGCACGTGGTCGTTGGCGACATCGCCCAGGACGACGCGCTTGACCATCCACAGCGAATACGCCGCGCCCAGGATCAGGGCCGTGGCTGCCAGCAGGCCGATCCAGAAGTTGTGCTCGACCGCTCCCATGATGACCATGAATTCGCCGACGAAGCCGCTGGTGGCCGGCAGGCCGCTATTGGCCATCGAGAACAGGATGAAGAACGTGGCAAAACGCGGCATCACGTTGACCACGCCGCCGTAGTCGGCGATGCGGCGCGAGTGCATGCGGTCATAGAGCACGCCAATACACATGAACATGGCGCCCGACACGAAGCCGTGCGAGATCATCTGCACGATGGCGCCTTCGACGCCGGCCGTGTTGAAGATGAAGAAACCCAGCGTGACGAAGCCCATGTGGGCGACCGACGAATAGGCCACCAGCTTCTTCATGTCGTCCTGCACGATCGCGACCAGACCGATGTAGATCACGGCAATCAGCGACAGCGTGATCATCATGCCGGCCAGGCTGTGCGAGGCGTCAGGGGCGATCGGCAGCGAGAAGCGCAGGAAGCCGTAGGCGCCCAGCTTCAGCATGATGGCGGCCAGCACGATGGAGCCGCCCGTGGGCGCTTCCACGTGGGCGTCCGGCAACCACGTGTGGACGGGCCACATCGGCACCTTGACCGCAAACGCCGCCAGCAGCGCCACGAAGATCAGGATCTGCGGGGTGTAGCCCAGCTTGGTCTGCTGCCACGTCAGGATGTCGAACGAACCGCCCGAGGCATGCCAGAGGTAGACGAACGCGACCAGCGTCAGCAACGAACCCATCAGGGTGTACAGGAAGAACTTGAACGCCGCATACACGCGGTTCGCGCCGCCCCAGACGCCGATGATGATGTACATCGGGATCAGAGTGGCTTCGAAGAACACGTAGAACAGCATGCCGTCCAGCGCGCAGAACACACCCACCATCAGACCCGACAGGATCAGGAAGGCGGCCATGTATTGCGCGACGCGGCTGGTGATCACTTCCCAGCCGGCCAGCACCACGATGATGGTGATGAACGCGGTCAGGAGCACGAACCACATCGAGATGCCGTCGATGCCCAGGTGGTAATTGACGTTGAAGGCCTCGATCCAGGAGGCTTTCTCCACGAACTGCATGGCGGCCGTGGAGGAATCAAAACCGGTGTAGAGCGGAATCGTGACCAGGAAGCCGGCGATCGAGCCGACGAGCGACAGGCCGCGCGTCAGGCCGGGACGGTCGTCACGGCCCACCGCCAGCACCAGCAGGCCGAATACGATCGGGACAAAGATCGCAAGCGTGAGCCAGGGAAAAGTGTTGGATGCCATCTCGCTTGCCATCATTGGGGAATCAGCACAAAGAAAGTCACCAGCGCCATGACGCCGATGATCATCGCGAACGCGTAGTGATAGATGAAGCCGGACTGCAGGTGACGGCTGACCGCTGCCACCCAGCCCACGACACGGGCGCTGCCGTTGATCAGGATGCCGTCGATGATGCCGCGATCACCGGTCTGCCACAGGCCGCGGCCCAGGCAGCGCAAACCGCGCGCGATGACCTGCTCGTTGAACCAGTCGACGTAGTACTTGTTCTCGAGGATCTTGTTCACGCCCGACAGGCTGGACTTGATGGCGGCCGGCACCTTCGGGTTGATCAGGTAGCAGTACCAGGAGATGACGAAACCAGCCACGACCAGCCAGAACGGCAGGGTCTGGAAGGCGTGCAGGCCGTAGGCGACCCAGCCGTGCCACTCCTCGCTCAGCACGTGCATCGCGGGATGCTGCTGCGGCAGGACCTTGATGACGCCGTCGAAGAACTTGCCGAACAGCATGGGATCGACCGCCCAGGCGCCGACGAATACCGACGGAATCGCCAGCAGGATCAGGGGCAGCGTGACCACCCAGGGCGACTCGTGCGGCTTGCCGCCGTGATGGCCGTGGCCATGGTCGTCATGGCCGTGGCTATGGTCGTCATGGCCGTGGCCATGCGCGTCGTGGCCGTGGCCGTGATCGGTGGTGTCGAAGCGTTCCTTGCCGTGGAAGACCAGGAAGTACACGCGGAACGAGTACAGCGAAGTAACGAACACGCCGATCAGGACGGCATAGTAGGCAAAGCTCGCGCCCCACACGTTGGCTTGGCCGGCGGCTTCGATGATGTTTTCCTTCGAGTAGAAACCCGAGAAGAACGGTGTGCCGACGAGGGCCAGCGTGCCCAGCAGGAAGGTGATCCAGGTGATGGGCATGTACTTGCGCA
>CBHWAL010000370.1:0-5251 GCA_966111495.1 uncultured Achromobacter sp.
GGCTGGGCTATGCCAGCCCGCAGGACGGCACGCTGGACCGCGCAACGATTAACACGCTGGCCGCGTTCCAGATGCATTACCGCCCTGCCCTGCACGACGGCCAGCCCGACGCGGAAACTGCGGCCATCATGTTGGCCATGCCCTAGGCGCACGGTGCACGGCTGTAGAGGCGCGGGCGTACTCGTGCGCTACGCCCGCCGCCGCCACCAGGCGACGATGCGCCATCCCAGCAAGACCGCCAGCACTGCAGCGTAGAGCGCGGGCTCCGATAGGTCATTCTTGCCGGCCTTGTGCCACCAGTAGTGCAGGATGGCCAGCAAGCCGATGGCATAGATGGCCCGATGCAGCGTCTGCCAGCGCTTGCCCAGTCGGCGCATCGCCCACTGCGTGGAGGTGGCGGCCAGCGCCGTCATCAGCACGAACGCCGAAAATCCCACCATGATGAAGGGGCGTTCGACGATGTCACGCACCATTTCGGCCGGATCGAAGCCTCGATCCCACCACACCCACGCCATGAAATGCAGCGCCGCGTAAAAGAACGCGAACAGCCCGCACATCCGCCGCACGCGAACCAGTGCGGGCTGGCCCGTCAGCCGACGCAGCGGCGTGACAGCCAGCGTGACCAGCAGGCACACCAGCGCCCACGTGCCAGAGGAACGAGTGAGGAACTCGACGGGATTCGCGGTGAGCCCGTCATGCGTCCCCAGCCAGATCCAGCGCGCGAAAGGCGCCAGGCCCAGCAGAAAGAGCAGCGGCTTGAAACGTCCAACCGTCCGGGCGGACAACTGCGCCTTACGGGAAGCCGCAGCCGGAGCCGTGCGGGGACTAACGGACATGAATCCGGGCCTCAGTAATTGGCCTTCAGGTCCATGCCCTGATAAAGCGACGCCACCTGCTCGCCGTAGCCATTGAACATCAACGTCTTGCGCTTGGGGGTGAACAGGCCGTCTTCGCCTATGCGGCGCTCGGTGGCCTGGCTCCAGCGAGGATGCGCGACGTTGGGGTTCACATTGGCGTAGAAGCCGTACTCTTGCGGTGCGGACTTGACCCAGGACGTGACCGGCGGCTTTTCGACCAGCCGGATCTTCACCAACGACTTGCCGGATTTGAATCCGTACTTCCACGGCACAGCCAGCCGCAGAGGCGCGCCGTTCTGGTTGGGCAGCACGCGCCCATACACGCCAAAGACCAGCATCGACAACGGATGCATGGCCTCATCGAGGCGCAGCCCCTCCACGTACGGCCACTCCAGGATGGCGGCGCGTACGCCCGGCATGTTTTCGCGCTGAACCGCAGTGACGAATTCGACGTACTTGGCGTTGCCGTTCGGCTCAACCTGCTTGAGCACCTCGGACAGCGAATAGCCCACCCACGGAATGACCATGGACCAGCCTTCCACACAGCGCAGGCGGTAGACGCGGTCTTCCATCGGCGCGAACTTGAGCAGATCTTCGATGGTGAACGTGCGGGGCTTGTTGACTTCGCCCTCGACGCTCACCGTCCACGGCCGAGTCTGCAACTTGCCGGCATTTTTGGCCGGTTCGCCTTTATCTACGCCGAACTCGTAGTAATTGTTGTAGGACGTGATGTCCGCGAGCGACGTCTGCTTGTCCATGACGCTGAACGCGGGATTGGACTTTCCGGGCAGCGCGCCGGCATCTTGCGCGTGGGCGGCGCGCGTGGCCCAGCCCGGCAGTCCGACGGCGGCCGCGGCAACCCCCGCCCGCAGCATCAGTTCGCGGCGCGATCGCCACACGGATTCGGAAGTGATTTCGGACGGCAGGAAGTCGTCGGGCTTGCGTATCAGCATCGTAATCTCCGGTATGTCGCCGCGCTCGGTAAGCGTGCGCCCGCGTCAACCATGGACGCTGGACAGCCCTATCTTATTCCGCTGCGTTTGCGCTGACGCGGGGCAGCAGCCATTCGCGCACCAGCGGCACGGTGTCAAGCACCGCTTGCGGAGCACACCCCTGAAGTTCCTTCAAGGTATGCGCGCCGTACGTGACGCCCAGACCGTGAACGCCCGCGTTGCACGCCATCTGCAGATCGTGCGAGGTATCTCCCACCATGATGACCCGCGACGGATCCACGTCCAGTTCCTGCATCAGTTCGTGCAGCATGGCGGGATGCGGCTTGCTGAAGGTCTCGTCGGCGGTGCGGGTGGCGGCGAACAGCGGACCGAGGCCAGTCGCGGCCAGCGCGCGCGTCAGACCGACGCGGCTCTTGCCCGTGGCAACGGCCAGCCGCACATTCTGGTTGGCCAGGTCGGCCAGCAGCTCGTTGATGCCGTCAAACAGGCGCAGTTCGGGATCGCGCAGCAGGTAGTGGGTGCGGTAGCGCTCGAGGAAGCGCGGCAACATGGCCTGCGTCAATTCGGGGACGGCACGGCGCAATGCGCTTTCGAGCGAGAGGCCGATAACCCAGCTTGCCTCGGACGCGGACGGCACCGCCAGATCCAGATCGCGGCAAGCGCCCTGGATGGCGGCCACGATGCTGTGCGTGGAATCCATCAGGGTGCCATCCCAGTCAAAGACGACCAGCGAATACGACATATCAGGCAGACTCCAGTGTTTTCAGTATGTTCCGGCAAGCAGGCGGCAGCTCGGCGGTCAGTGTCATGACCTCGCCCGTCAGCGGGTGAGGCAGGGTGAGGCTGTGGGCGTGCAGGAACATGCGGTTGAAGCCCTGCCGCGCAAACTGCGCCCGCACCTCGTCGTGGCCGTACTTATCGTCCCCGACGATGGGAAAGCCGCTGGCGGCCAGATGGACCCGGATCTGGTGGGTGCGTCCGGTGCGCAGCTCGGCGTCGACCAGACTGTAACCGCCAAAACGCTGCTTCAGCGTGACAATCGTGTGCGCCGTCTGTCCGTCCGGATCCACCTTGACGCGGCGCTCGCCGGACTGCGTGGTCCATTTGGACAGGGACAGCTTGATGTGCTGGCGGTCGTTGACCCAATCGCCCTCGACCAGCGCGAAATAATGCTTGTCGCTGCGGCCCTCGCGCAGCATCGCGTGCAGGGCCAGCAGCGCGCTGCGCTTCTTGGCGACCATCAATAACCCGGAGGTTTCACGGTCCAGCCGGTGCACGAGCTCCAGGAACTTGGCCTGCGGGCGCGCGGCGCGCAGCTGTTCGATCACGCCAAACGACACGCCGCTGCCGCCGTGGACGGCGACGCCGGCGGGCTTGTCGACCACGAGCATGGCGTCGTCTTCGAAGACGATCGGAAATTCGGCCGCGGGCACGGGACGGGGCTTGCCGGGGTCCGGCAGGCGCAGAGGCGGAATGCGGACCACATCGCCCTCTTCGATCCGGTAATCAACCTGGATGCGTCCCTTGTTGACGCGGACTTCGCCGCCGCGGATCGCTTTGTAGATGTGCGTCTTGGGCACCCCCTTGCACAGCCGCATGAGGAAGTTGTCCAGACGCTGGCCGGCATGCTCGGCGCCCACTTCAACCATGCGGACGGCGGGGGCTGCTTTAGAGGCGGATACGGGGGAGGAAGTTTCTTTGCGCATTGCGGAAAGCGACATATAATCGGGACAGCCTTAAGGGGCTGAACAAGCCGCCTGGCGTAGAGATGCAACCAACACGCAACTCCGTCGAGCGCGCGGGCCGCCATTGTACTGCCTGCTCATTCAACCCCTGGGTCTCTTGGTCGCCGGCGCAACCGAGCCCTGCGGAATAGTGGTGTGGCATTCATCTTGCCCGCTGTTCCGGCAGGTCCGTTGCATGCCGCAAGCGGCTCTGAAGCACTGCAAGAATCGTCGCATATTTAAAGCACCAGCTGCGTGTGGGCAACCAATCCGACCGCAGCTGCCGTTCACAGCATTTTTTCCGTCAAACCACATTCAGTGAAGCTGACCCTCCTGCTGACAGAACCCCGTGCCCCACGGCACGACGTGCCCGCCTGACCCGCGGCGGATACGCCTGGGCGCCGCCCAGGTACGGTCCGCACCTTCTTGCCCGCTTCAGCCGCAGCCCGAGTGGCCCGAGGTCACGCGCCGATATCGGCGCGTCATGACAACGGAGAAACCCTCTCATGAAGCGCATGCTGTTCAATGCGACGCATCAGGAAGAATTACGCGTCGCTATCGTCGATGGGCAAAAACTCATCGACCTTGACATCGAGACTGCCGGCCGCGAACAGCGCAAAGGCAATATCTACAAAGGTGTCATCACCCGGATCGAACCCGGCCTCGAAGCGTGCTTCGTCAACTACGGCGAAGACCGCCACGGCTTTCTGCCCTTCAAGGAAGTTGCGCGCAGCTTCTTCAAGGAAGGCGTCGACGTCCGCACCGCCCGCATCCAGGACGCCCTGCGCGAAGGCCAGGAACTGATCGTCCAGGTCGAAAAAGAAGAACGCGGCAACAAGGGCGCAGCCCTGACCACGTTCATCTCGCTGGCCGGCCGCTACCTGGTCCTGATGCCCAACAACCCCCGCGGCGGTGGTGTTTCGCGCCGCGTCGAGGGTGAAGACCGCCAGGAACTGCGCGACACGATGGAACAGCTCGACCTGCCCCAGGGCATGAGCATCATCGCCCGCACCGCAGGCATCGGCCGCAACGTCGAAGAACTGCAATGGGACTTGTCCTATCTGCTGCAGCTCTGGACCGCCATCGACGGCGCCGCGCGCGACAACTCCGCGCCCATCCTGATCTATCTCGAATCCAGCCTGGTCATCCGCGCGATCCGCGATTACTTCTCGCCCGAAATCGGCGAGATCCTGATCGACACCGACGAGATCGCCGACCAGGCCACCGCCTTCATGAGCGTGGTGATGCCGGACAATGTCCAGCGCGTCAAACGCTACCGTGACGACATCCCCCTGTTCTCGCGCTTCCAGATCGAACACCAGATCGAGACGGCCTACTCGCGCACGGTGCAACTGCCCTCGGGCGGCGCCATCGTGATCGACCACACCGAAGCCCTGGTTTCGGTGGACGTGAACTCGGCCCGCTCGACCCGCGGCGCCGACATCGAGGAAACCGCGCTGCGCACCAACTCGGAAGCGGCCGACGAAGTGGCCCGCCAGTTGCGCTTGCGCGACCTGGGTGGCCTGATCGTCATCGACTTCATCGACATGGAAGACAGCAAGAACCAGCGCGCCGTCGAACAGCGCCTGCGTGATGCTCTCCATTTCGACCGCGCCCGCGTCCAGATGGGCAAGATCTCGCGTTTCGGCCTGATGGAACTGTCGCGTCAGCGCCTGCGTCCGGCCCTGAACGAAGGCTCGCACATCACCTGCCCGCG
>CBHWAL010000371.1:0-5241 GCA_966111495.1 uncultured Achromobacter sp.
TTCGCCCTCTCCGCCCGCGTTCGCCTCCCTCCACTGCCCGCGGGGCGCTCCGCGGGCGCTCGACCCCCCGGTCCCCACGACGCCGTGCTGCCAGGGTCTTTGGTTTGCGCGCTGCAAGACCTGTGGACAGGGAAGGAGATCTGCGGGGCCGCCGGATTGCTGCCGCCCGGGCGGCGGCAATCGGCATCGGAGCCGTGGGTCGTTGTGGCGGTGTGCGCTCGCGCGCTGGCGGGGAAGCGGGGCGATCGGAAGTCGAGGTGTCTGACACCCGCAGAGATGCTCTTCAATTCAAGAGCGTGCCCCAAGGGTGTCAGACACCGGTGGCAGCACCGGCACGCGCCCGCCTCAGCGCGGTGCGCGCAGCAGCCGGTTGATGGCGTCTAGATCCGATTCCGCCAGGATGCCGCTGGTGGCCTTCAAGCGCAGGCCGGAGAGCACCGTGCTGTAGCGGGCAAGGGCCAGGTCGCGTTGGGTGGCGTAGAGCTGTTGCTGGGCGTTGAGGACGTCCAGGTTGATGCGCACGCCAACCTCGTAGCCGGTGCGGTTGGCTTCTACGGCGGCGCGGCTGGATTTTTCGCCGGCTTCCAGGGCCTGGATTCGGGCCAGGCCGCTGGTGACGCCGGTGTAGTACTGGCGCGTGGCCTGGACGGCCTGGCGGCGGGCGGTTTCGAAGTCGTAGCGGGCTTTTTGTTCCAGTTCGACCTTTTCCGTGACTTGCGAGGACACGCCGCCGCCGGAGTAAAGGGGGATGGACAGGACCACGCCGATCGTGTTGTCGATGGGCTTGCCGGGGGCGGCGTTGCGCATGACGGCGTCGCTGGCGCTGCCGCTGGTGGCGCGCAGGTTCAGGGTGGGGTAGTGGCCGCTCTTGGCGATCTGGATTTCGCGGCCCGCGATGCGGGTGAGCAATTGCGCGCGCAGGACTTCGAGGCTGGAGCTTTCGGCCTGGTTGCTCCAGTCGGCGATGCGGGCGGGCTGGGGGGCGGGCAGTTGTACGCCGTAGGGCAGTTCGGCCAGGGCGCCGGGCTGTGTGCCGATGATCTTGGCGAGTTCGTCGCGGCGCACTTCCAGGTCGTTCTGCAGGCGCAGTTCTTGAGCGACGACGAGGTCGTAGCGCGACTGCGCCTCGTACGTATCGGTGATGGTGGCGTTGCCGAGTTCGAAGTTGCGCTTGGCGGATTCCAGCTGACCGGCGACGGCGGCCTTTTCGGCTTCGGTGGCGGTCAGGGTGTCTTGGGCGTACAGGACGTTGAAGTAGGCGTCGGCGACGCGTAGCAAGAGGTCCTGGTAGGCCTGCTGGAGCTGGACTTCGACGTCGGCGACGACGAGCTTGGATTGCTCGAAGTTCTGCCAGCGGCCCCAGTCAAAGAGCGGCTGGGTGAGCGCCAGGTCCCACACGCCGCGCCCGCCGCTGTAGGCGTAGGACAGGCCGCGGGTGCTGCGGGTTTCCTGGTAGGCGCCGCCGGCTTCGGCGGTGATCAGGGGCAGCAGCAGCGCGCGGGCCTGGGGTTCTTTTTCGAGGCCGGCGCGGTAGTTGGCGCGCGCCGCGGCGTAGGTGGGGTCATTGCCCAGCGCGGCCTGCCAGACCTGGACCAGGTTCTGGGCGGACGCAGTGAGCGGGCCGGCACTTGCGGCGCAGGTGAAAACCAGTAAAGCCGTAAGTGATCGGACGCGCATGATCTTTCAACGATACGCCGGGCCGCCGGACGTGACGCCGGCCCCATGGGGGCCGGGCGGAAGGCGGCGAGGTCGCGGAGTTAGAACTTGAACTGCGACACCGTGACGCCGCGCAACGGCTTGATGACCGTTTCGAAGAGCTTGACGGTTTCGAAGCTGGCGGCGGTGGTGCGGGTGATGCGACAGGCCGTCATGATGGGATTTTGACCGACCACCACGACAAGGCGGCCACCCACGCGCAACTGGTACTTCAGCGCGTCCGGCACGACCGGCACGGAACCGGTGACCAGGATGGCGTCGTATTCGGTGGAGCCCCAGCCATTGCGGGCGTCGCCGGTTTCGACCTTGACGTTGGTGACGTTGTTCATCTGCAGGTTCTGCTGCGCGAAGGTCACCAGGCGGCTGTCGATCTCGACCGAGGTGACCTGTTGCGCCAGGTAGCCCAACAGGGCGGCCTGGTAGCCCGAACCGGTGCCGATTTCGAGCACACAGTCGGAGTCGGTCAGCAGCAGTTCCTGCGCGAGGCGCGCTTCCAGCTTGGGGGCGAGCATGGTCTGGCGGGTGTTGACCGCGTTGATCTCGAGCGGCAGCTCCAGGTCGGAAAACGCGAGGCCGCGCAGGGCCGGCGGAACGAATTGTTCGCGGCGCACATCGAACAGCGCTTGCAGCACGTTGGCGTCCAGGACGTCCCACGGGCGGATCTGCTGTTCCACCATATTGAAGCGGGCTTGTTCTACGTCGGGCAGGGTCGAAGCGTTCATGACGGTCAGAAAAAACAGAGGAATCAACGGGCCATTGTACCGATTCGTAGCGTCCTGTGACGGCGTGCCCGTGCGGTAGATGTTTCAGGCTGCCTGACGCCTACCACCAGCCGTGGAAGTGGTGGACCGGGCCGTGGCCCGAGCCGACCGACAGGCGCTCCGCGTGGCGGATGGCTTCAGTCAGATAGGCCTTGGCGCGCTTGGCGGATTCCGGTACGTCCCCGATTTGCGGCAGCAGCGCCGCCAGCGCGGCCGACAGCGTGCAGCCAGTGCCGTGCGTGTTGGCGGTGTCGATGCGGTGGCCGGGCAGTTCGATCATGCGGTCGCCGTCGTGCAGCAGGTCGATGGTTTCGCTGCCGGGCAGGTGGCCGCCCTTGACCAGCACCCAGCGCTCGCCCGAATGCGCCAGCTTGTTGCGCAGGCGCTCGGCGACGCGCCGCATTTCCTTGACGGTCTCGACGGGGCGCTCTTCGAGCAGCACGCCGGCCTCGGGCAGGTTGGGCGTGAGCAGGGTGGTCAGGGGCAGCATGGCTTCGCGCATGGCGCCGACGGCGTCGTTCTCAAGCAGCAGGTCGCCGCTCTTGGCGACCATGACGGGGTCCAGCACGACGTGCGCGGGCGTCCATTTGGCGAGTTTTTCGGCCACGATCTCGATGATGGGCCGCTGGCCCAGCATGCCGACCTTGACCGCGTCGATGCGCACGTCGGTGAACAGCGTGTCGATCTGCAGGCCGACGAACGCGGGCGGCACCGGCGAAATGCCGGTCACGCCCTGCGTGTTCTGCGCGGTGAGCGCGGCGATGATGGCGCAGCCGTAGGCGCCCAGCGCGCTCATGGCCTTGACGTCGGCCAGGATGCCGGCGCCGCCGGACGGGTCGACGCCCGCGATGGTCAGGGCGTTGGGGATGGGACGGCCGCTGGCGGCCGGCTGGCGCGAGCTCATTTGGCGGGACCGCCGGTGATCAGGCCTTCGGTGGGCGAGCTGGGCGCGCCGCTGTACAGCTTCTTGGGCATGCGGCCGGCCAGGAAGGCCTCGCGGCCGCTTTCGACACCCTTTTTCATGGCGCTGGCCATCAGGATGGGGTCGCGCGCGCCGGCGATGGCGGTGTTCATCAGCACGGCGTCGCAGCCCAGTTCCATGGCGATGGCGGCGTCGGACGCGGTGCCCACGCCGGCGTCAACCACTACCGGCACGCGGGCCTGGTCGATGATGAGGCGCAGGTTCCAGGGATTCAGGATGCCCATGCCCGAGCCGATCAGCGAGGCGAGCGGCATGACGGCCACGGCGCCCATGTCTTCCAGCATGCGGCACTGGATGGGATCGTCGGTGCAATAGACCATGACCTTGAAGCCTTCATCGACCAGCGTCTTGGTGGCCTTGAGCGTTTCGGGCATGTTGGGGAACAGGGTGTGGGGGTCGCCCAGCACTTCGAGCTTCACGAGGTCGTGGCCGTCCAGCAGTTCACGGGCCAGGCGCAGTGTGCGCACGGCGTCGTCGGCGGAGTAGCAGCCGGCGGTATTGGGCAGCAGCGTGAACTTGGAGGTGGGGACGTAGTCCAGCAGGTTCGGTTCACCGGCGTTCTGGCCGATGTTGGTGCGGCGGATGGCGACGGTGACGATTTCCGTGCCGCTGGCATCCAGGGCCGCGCGGGTCTGTTCGAAGTCCTTGTACTTGCCGGTTCCGACGAGCAGGCGCGACGAATAGGCGCGGCCGGCGATGGTAAGAGTGTCTTGTGTGGTCATGGCGGTGCTTCAAAGGGCGGGCGCGCACGATGCGAGGCCCGCGGGGGACTGGCTGACTGATGCCGAATGATAAAGCAGTCCGCAGGACGGCAGGGCCGGGCACTGGCCCGCGCGTTCCACTATTTGCGGATCGCGCGCGTCAGCGCACCCGGTCCAGGTCGGCGCAGAGGGTCTCGGCCGCGTCGATCAGCCGGGGGCCGGGCCGGTAGAGCGCGTCGGCGTCGACGCCGTAGACGTGGCCCTGGCGCGCCGCGGGCAGGCCCATCGCCTGCCACGCGGTCAGGTTGGCCTGCGTGTCCTCGCGGCGCGAGACGCCGGCCAGCACGGCCTCGGGCCGGGCAGCCAGCACGCCCTCCAGCGTGACCTGCGGGGCGACGATGGGCGCCTGGCCGAAGACATTGACGCCGCCGCACAGCCGCAGCGCATCGCTGACGATGCTGGTGTCGTTCAGGGTGTAGATGGGGTCCAGGCCTGCCTGCACGAAGACGCGGACCGGACGCCGGCCGGCATAGCGCGCCTTCAGGGCATCCAGCCGGGTGCGCATGTCCTGCGCGGCGGCCTGCGCCACGGGCTCGGTGCCGAACAGCTGGCCCATGCGTTCGACCGCGCCAGGGATGGCGGCGAGCGTCAGCGGATCGCTGTAGAAGACGGGAACGCCCAGCTTGTCCATCACACGCGCGAGGGGTTCGGCGGCGGACGGTTGCCAGGCGATCAGCAGGTCGGGGCGGGCGGCGGCCACGCGTTCGGCGTCCGGCTGCGTGCCGTCGCCGATGACGGGCAGCGCGCGGGCCGCGGCCGGGTAGTCGCTACCCAGCACGGTGCCGACGATATAACCGCCGGCGCCGGCGGCGTAGATGAGTTCGGTGGCATGGGGCGCCAGCGTGACGGCGCGCCGCGCGGGGGCGTCCAGCGTGACGGTGCGGCCGCGGTCGTCCTGCACCTGGATGGCGGGTGCGCCGTGGGCCAGCAGCGGAGATAGCGCCAGGGTCAATGCCAACATCGGCGCAACGCCAGCAGTCGTCAGGAGGCGTTGAAAGGTCATGCGGCGGCTCCGTCGGGT
>CBHWAL010000372.1:0-5214 GCA_966111495.1 uncultured Achromobacter sp.
AAGGGGGCGCTCGAGGAAATGCTGTCGGCCTGCACGCGGCTGCGCGTCGGCAACGAGGTGCATCCGCTGACCGACGCCCGCCGCACCGACATCCGCCGCGTGACCGCCGGCCTGAACCGCGACGGCCTGCGCGTCATCGCGGTGGGCGTGAAAAAGCTGCCGCCTACGCAGCAGGCTTACGGCGTCGCCGACGAATCCGATCTGGTGCTGGTGGGGTACATCGCGTTTCTGGATCCTCCCAAGGAGTCGACGGGGCCGGCGCTGGCCGCGCTGAAGGACTCGGGCATCGAGGTCAAGGTGCTGACCGGCGACGTTGAACTCGTCACGCGCAAGGTTTGCCGCGAGGTGGGGCTGGACGTGCGCAAGGTGTACCTGGGCGCCGAGATCGAGGCGATGGACGACGACGAACTGGCCGTCGCCGTGCGCGAGGCCAACGTGTTCGCCCGCCTGTCGCCCATCCACAAGGAACGCATCGTCCGCAGCCTGCGTGCGCAGGGCAACACGGTGGGCTTCATGGGCGATGGCATCAACGACGCGCCGGCGCTGCGGGCGGCGGACGTGGGTATCTCGGTGGATTCGGCGGTGGATATCTCGAAGGAGGCCGCCGACATCATCCTGCTGGAAAAGAGCCTGATGGTGCTGGAGGACGGCGTGATCGAAGGCCGCAAGACCTTCTGCAACATGCTCAAGTACCTGAAGATGACGGCCAGCTCGAACTTCGGTAACGTGTTTTCGGTGCTGGTCGCGAGCGCCTTCCTGCCGTTCCTGCCGATGCTGCCCATCCATCTGCTGCTGCAGAACCTGATGTACGACATTTCGCAGACCGCAATCCCGTTCGACAACGTCGACGAGGAACTGCTGAAGCAGCCGCAGCGTTGGGACCCCGACGGCCTGGGCCGTTTCATGGTGTTCTTCGGCCCGATCAGCTCGATCTTCGATATCGCCACCTACGCCGTCATGTGGTTCGTGTTCCAGGCCAATTCGCCCGAGCACCAGACGCTGTTCCAGTCCGGCTGGTTTGTCGAGGGCCTGTTGTCGCAGACGCTGATCGTGCATATGATCCGCACGCGTCGGATTCCCTTCCTGCAAAGCCGCGCCTCGTGGCCGCTGATGGGCATGACGCTGATGGTGATCGTGCTTGGCCTCGTGCTGCCGTTCTCGCCGCTGGCGGAGTATTTCCAGTTGCAGGCGTTGCCCTGGAGCTACTTCCCCTGGCTGGTCGGCATCCTGCTTGGGTACTGCGTGCTGACCCAGGCGCTCAAAGGTTTTTGGGTCCGCCGCTACGGTTGGCAGTAGGCTGATGCAATCGGCGGCGGTGAACCCCGCCGCCAACGCAAGGAAAGATCATGAGAATTGCATTTTGCGCCGCATGGGCGGCGGTCGGCCTGATTCCGCCCTGTACCGCGCTGGCCGCGGATGCGGGGACCGGATTGCAGCTGTACGGCATTGTGGACGCCGGCGTTGCCGTGACCCGGGTGTCGGGACAGGGCAGCCAGAGCGGCCTGCTGAACGGCGGGCTGACGGACTCGTTGTGGGGGCTGCAGGGGACGGAAGACCTGGGCTCGGGCTGGGCCGCAAACTTCCAGCTCGAAAGTGGCTTTGACCCGTCCAGCGGCAACGCGGCCGACGACAGCCGCCTCTTCAACTATGGCGCGTGGGTCGGACTGGCCCATGCGGACTATGGCGACCTGCGGTTTGGACGCCAATACACGGTCGGCCAGACCTACGGCGACGCGCTGGAGATCGCCTCCTGGAAAGACATGGGCATGGGCGCCACCTTCAAGGCATCCGACAACTACCAATTCAGCAACATGGTGAACTGGTATTCGCCGCAGTGGCGAGGGTTCCAGGCCGGCGTCGGATACGCCTTCGACGCCGAGGGGCAGGACAACTTCCGCACCAACCAGAACACTCGGGCAATCAGTGTGGGCCTGAAGTATGAGGACGGTCCGCTGCTGGCCGTCGCGACATGGGAACAACTGCGCCTGGCCACGCCGCCCGAAGCGGCTGGGGGGCGCCCGCAGGCGGTGCAGTTGGGCGCCTCGTATGACTTCGAGGTGGCCAAAGTGTCGGTGGCGTGGTCGCGCCAGCGCAACGGCTACGTGGGGCTGGACGGCGGCGACCCGGATGGGCTGGGCGCCGGGCTGGGGCCCGCGGCCTTCGTGCAGGGCGGCACGGTCGATGCCTGGCTGATCGGCGTCAGCGTGCCTGCCGGGCCGGGCGCCGTGCTGGTGCAATGGTCCCTGGCCAAACCCGACTGGAAGTGGGCCAATGGCATGACGGCGCGCAATGCGCAGGTCGCGACGCTGGGCTATACCTACGACCTGTCGCCGCGCACGACCCTCTACGCTTTCGCCGGCTACGCGTCCAATTACACACTGGACAACCAGTTCGACCCCGGCAACTCCCATACCACGCGCATCGGCACGGGCGTGTCGCACCGCTTCTGACGCATTCCGCCCCCGGCGGCGCCCGGCAGCGGACAACGGCGGGGTCTACTACAATCGCCTGAGATCTGCGCCGGGCGCGCCGGTCCTTGTCTTCGCGTCGTTTCTCGGATGGCCCGCATGGATAGTCTCGAATGGCTCGTACCTTGGGAGTTCTCTCCCACGCTGGTGGCTTCCTTCCTGGTGGCCATCGTGCTGTTCGTACGCGGCCAGCGGGTCCATCACGTCACGCGCGCGCGCAGCATTCTTTTCTGGACGGGGATGGTTCTGCTGTACCTGTCCCTTCACACCCGCCTCGACTATTACGCCGAGCGCATGTTTTTCATCCACCGCATCCAGCATCTGGTCCTGCATCATCTCGGACCGCTGCTCGTCATGGCCGCCTTCCCTGGACAAGTGATGCGGGCGGGCCTGCCAATGCGCTGGCGCGTGCGGCTGCGTGATTTCCTGCGCACCGGCGCTGGCCGCGCCACGGTGGCCGTGCTGACCAACAAGATTTTCGTGCCAGCACTTTTCGTGTTCCTCGTGCTGGTCTGGCTGATCCCGTCGGTGCAGTTCTATTCGATGCTGGATTGGCGCCTGTACCGGGTCATGAACTGGTCGGTCGTGATCAGCGGCTTCATGTACTGGAACCTGATCCTGGACCGCCGTCCGGCGCCCCCCGCGGCCATGTCGCCCGGCGGGCGGGTGATCTCGCCCGTGGCGACCATGCTGCCGCAGATGGTCGCGGGCGCCGTCATCGCCTTCACGGAAAGCGACATCTATCCGCTCTTCGAACTATGCGGCCGGGCCATCGCGATGTCGGCCCAGACCGATCAGACGATCGGCGGACTGACGATGTGGATCCCCGCCGCGCTGGTGGAAGTGATCGGCCTGATGGTGGCGTTGGGGACGCTGATGCGTCTTTCCGCCAAGGGGCGGCTGCGCAAGGCGGACCGCGATGCGCGCGCGCGCGCCAAATCGGGCGCGGCGCTATCTTCATAAGCCCGGCCGGGAATGCGGCGCTGATTGGCCGATTCCCGTCAGGCCATGCCGGTCATTCCGGCAGCAGGCCGTGATACTTCTTGCCCAGCGCCACGGTGGCCTGGAACATGCCCGCCTTGTTGCCGCAGTCGTAGCGCACGCCATCGAAGCGGTGCGCATAGACCTGGCGCTCGCGCATCAGCGACGCGATGCCGTCGGTCAACTGGATCTCGTTGCCCGCGCCCATCTTGGTCGAGCGCAGATGGTCGAAGATCGCGGCCTCCAGCACGTAGCGGCCCACGACGGCCAGCGTCGACGGCGCGGCTTCGGGATCGGGCTTTTCCACAATGTGCGTGACACGCTCGGTGCGGCCGTCGGCGGGCGTCTCGCCCGTGTGGGTCGCCACGATACCGTACTTGCGCGTGTCGGCACGCGGCACATCCTGCACGCCGAGCACGCTGGCGTTGCGCGCCACGGCGACATCCACCAATTGCTTCATGGCAGGCGTATCGGCGTCGATCAGGTCGTCGGCCAGCAGCACGGCAAAGGGTTCATCGCCCACGGCGGGCGCGGCCGACAGCACGGCGTGGCCCAGGCCCAGCGGGGCGGATTGGCGGATATAGAGGCAATTGACGTGCGCGGGTAGAATGCCCCGCACCATCGCCAGCAGTTCGTGCTTGCCCTTGCTTTCCAGGTCGGATTCCAGCTCGGGCGCGGAATCGAAATGGTCTTCGATGGCGCGCTTGTTTCGGCCAGTCACGAATATGAGATCGGTAATCCCCGCGGCAACGGCTTCTTCCACCGCATATTGAATCAGGGGCTTGTCGACCACGGGCAGCATTTCCTTGGGCATCGCCTTGGTGGCGGGCAGGAAGCGTGTGCCCATGCCGGCGACAGGGAAAACGGCTTTACGGACGGGACGCATTGAGACCTCGTTGAGGATTCGATGAAACATTTTAAGCTCATCGCTATCATAGGCTTATGAACCGCAGGAACATGCCATCCATTTGCTCGATTGCGAAACGGGGCGCGATCGCCAGTCTTTGCGCGGCGCTCGCCATTCCCGTTGCTCCCGTCACCGTATGGGCGCAGCCGGTCGGGCTGCCGTCCATGGGCGCCGCCTCGTCGTCCGACCTGTCGCCGATGCTCGAGCGCACGCTGGGCGAAGCCATCATGTCGCAGGGCCGCCGCGACCCTTCCTATATCGACGACTCCGAACTCAGCCAGTACCTCACCACAATGGGGCGCAAGCTGGCGCAATTTGCGCCCGGCGGCGTGCCCGAGGTCGAGATGTTCGGCGTGCGCGACCCTGAGATCAACGCGTTCGCGATGCCGGGCGGCTTCATCGGGATCAATACGGGCCTGATCGTGTCGTCGGCCAGCGAGTCCGAGCTTGCGGCGGTGGTGGCCCACGAAATCGGCCACGTCGTGCAGCGTCACATCGCGCGCGGCATGACCCAGCAGAACCAGAACGGCATGCTCATGCTGGCCAGCCTGGCGGGCGCGCTGCTCGCCGCGCTGGCGGGCGGCGGCGGCAACCTGTCGATGGGCGTGGCCGCCTTCGGCCAGGCGGCGGCCATCAACCGCCAGTTGGGCTTTTCGCGCGACGCCGAACGCGAGGCCGATCGCGCCGGGCTGCAAATGCTGACCCGCGCGGGTTACGACGCCGAGGGCATGTCGCAGATGTTTGCGCGGCTGATGAACGCATCGCGCCTGAACGAAGGCGCGGGCGGTGGATCGTGGGCCAGTACCCACCCGCTGTCGATCGAGCGTATGTCCGACGTGCAGAACCGCGCCCGCGCGG
>CBHWAL010000373.1:0-5183 GCA_966111495.1 uncultured Achromobacter sp.
CCAGGCACTTGCCCGCCAGAACAATCAGATCGGCGCTTGGCATGATGCTGGCCACGCCCCCCAGCGATGCATCCTTCTGGGCGCGGGGGCTTCCCATCGTATTGCGGCCCCCCCCCAGCCCCGCGGCGGCTGCCGCGCGCGCGGCGCGTCCGTGCGCCCGCGCGCTCGTCGGCCCGGCCAGCACCAGCGGACGCTGGGCCGAATGCAACAGGTCAGCCAGTTGGCTCAGGCGCGTGGCATCCAGCGCGGCAGCAGGCTGAGCGGCCGGCGCGTCAGGAAGGTCCGCCATGCCCGATTCGGCCGTCAGCAGATCAAAGGGAAGCGCCACGTGGACAGGGCCTCGCCGAGGCGCAAGCGCCTGCTTGATCGCGTCTTCAAGCGCGGGGCAAAGCTCGGCTGCGGATTGCGGACGGACCGACAACTTGGTCAACGGGCGGGTGATGGCGACCTGATCCAGCTCCTGGAACGCGCCAGCGCCATCTTCCGACACCGAGGAATCGCCCGAAATCAGCAGAACCGGGCTTTCCGCCTGCGAAGCCGAATACAGCGGCGCGAGTCCATTGGTCAGCCCCGGCGCCGCGGTGATCATCGCCACCCCGAGTTCGCCGGTGATCTGCGACCACGCATCGGCCATGAAAACGGCGGCCGCTTCATGGCGCACGTGGATGATGCGGATGCCTGCGTCGATACAGGCATCGTAAAGCGGCATGATCTGGTTGCCGGACAGGCTGAAAATGGTTTTGACGCCCCGCCGACACAGCGAGCGAATGATCAACTCAGAACCAAGCACGTTTGTCTCCCCCGGAGGTTGCGCCTGGCTGTGCCGTGCAACCCTTTATTGATCCGACAGGGTTCCTAGACCCTTGTGCGGCTCAGTGTATCGGGTTGCAGCGGCGTTTAGGTTGATGATTTTTGAACCAAGGAATTGGGCGGCCCCTGTTGCGCGCATGCCGCGCCGACGCATGTCGAACGCCCCAATTAATAGTATTTCTTATTCGCATTAGGTAGACTGCTCGGCATCTTGCAATCTCCCGATTCCCTTTCCCTCCCCGCGGTCGAGCAGCTGTATCGCCATCACCATGGCTGGCTGCAAGGCTGGCTCCATCGCAAGCTGGGCGACAGCGGCGACGCGGCCGATCTGGCGCAGGACACGTTCGTGCGGCTGATGGCCGCACGTCGGCCGCCCGTGCTGCGCGACGAGCCGCGCGCGCTGATCACGCATATTGCCAAGGGCCTGCTGGTCGACCATTGGCGCCGCCGCGCGGTGCAGCAGGCCTATCTGGATGCCATCGCGCACCTGCCCGAGCCGCAGGTGCCGCCTCCGGAAACGGGCCTCATGATCGTGCAAACGCTGGTGGCGATCGACGCCATGCTGCAGCGCCTGCCCGCTGCCACGCGCGACATGTTCCTGCTGGCGCAACTGGACGGGCTGACGCTGCAGGAAATCTCCCAGCAGACCGGCAAGCCCGTGATCACGGTGCGGCGCCATCTGCGCAAGGCCTTGATGGCGTGCATGACGGCCGCCGCATGAGCGCGTCAGGCGACCTGTTGCTGGAGGAAGCGGCCGACTGGGTGATCCGGTTACGCTACGAGCCCGCCGACGCGGCCACGCAACGGACCTTTGAACGTTGGCTGGCGCAGGGCGAGGCTCACGCGCAGGCCTGGGCCCGCGCCGAGCAGGTGCTGGGCGCGTTCGAAGGCCTGCCCGCCCCCATCGGACATCGCGTGCTGCGCGACACCCGCAAGCGCCGGGGCCGCCGCGCCGCGCTGCGCGCGGCGCTGGGACTGGGCGTGCTGGCGCCGGCCGGCTGGCTGGCATGGCGCGAGGCGCCGTCCTGGCGTGCCGACCTGCGCACCGCGGCGGGAGAACAACTGACCCGCCGTCTCGAAGATGGCACGCAGCT
The DNA here is from genome assembly GCA_966111495.1 of uncultured Achromobacter sp. GTDB lineage: Bacteria > Pseudomonadota > Gammaproteobacteria > Burkholderiales > Burkholderiaceae_B > Achromobacter. Next base: position 1,905 of record CBHWAL010000373.1, read on the forward strand.
GGTGTTGAACAGCGGCAGCGCCGTCGACCTGCGCTACGGCGCCGGCGAACGCCGTCTGGTGCTGGTGGCCGGCGAGGTGCTGGTGACCACCGGCCAGGAATCGCAGGCCGCGTACCGGCCCTTCGTGGTGCAGACCCCGCAAGGCGAGGTGCAGGCGCTGGGCACGCGCTTCACGGTGCGTCTGATCGACGACCGCACCGAGGTCATGGTGTTCGAGCATGCGGTGCTGGCGCGCCCCGCCAATGGCACGCCCATGCGCATCGACGCCGGGCAACGTGGCAGCTTCACGCTTGCCCAGACCGGCGCGCTGGCGCCGGTGGACGACAGCGCGGCCCTCTGGGAGCAAGGCATGCTGGTCGTGCGCGATCAGCGCCTGGCCGACGTGGTGGCCGAACTGGCGCGCCATCGCCCGGGTTTTCTGCGCTGCGCGCCCGAGGTCGCGGACCTGCGGGTGTCGGGCGCACTGTCGCTGCGCGATACCGATGCAGCGCTCCAAGCCTTGGCCGAACGCCTGCCGATCGCCGTACAACGCGTCACTCGCTACTGGGTATCGGTCGGTCCGGCCGGCGCTTGAACCACCGCCGGGAAAAATATTTTGCTTCAAGGTGATCACTTTTTCGTTGTCGTGCGGAGTAGGAAGTAAGACCGCATCAAGGGGATGCGGGCGCTTCTTGCTTGACGATGAAAGGATGAAAGAGTGATGGCACGTGTACGCGCAGCGCGGGGCCGAGGATCCCGCAAGGCAATGATCTGGACGGCGCTCTGGTGCACGGCCCTCGCAAGCGCCACCGCAAGCGCACAGTCCGCGGCGCAGACCGGCGCGGCGGCTTCGCAGGTGCGCAGCGTGGCTATCGGCGCGGGCTCGCTCGATGCCGTGCTGGCGCGCTACGCGGCCGCCGCCGGCGTACAGATCGTCTACGACCCCGCGTGGCTCGCTGGCCGCCAAAGCCCGGGCATCTCGGGCGAGATGAACGTCCAGCAAGGCTTCGACCGCCTGCTCGCAGGCACCGGCTATCGCGCCGTGCCCAGCGCTGCCGGCACCTACGCGCTGCAGGCCACGCCGCAAGGCGGCGTCACGCAACTGGCGCCCGTCACGGTGACCGGCGCGGCGGAACGCGCCACCAGCGAAGGCACGGGTTCGTACACCAGCAATGCCGTCACCATCGGCAAGGGCACGCAGACGCTCAAGGAAATTCCGCAGTCGGTGTCCGTCGTCACGCGCCAGCAGCTCGACGACCAGAACCTGAACAGCCTGTCGGACGCGATGCGAAACGTCACCGGCATGACCGTCGAAACGCTGTCGAGCGGCGGCGATATTTCCGGGTTCATCTCCCGCGGCTATTCGCTCGATTCGATCCAGGTGGACGGCATGCGCGCCCCGGCCGGCGCGGGCAACCTGTCGGCCGGCTTCGACCTTGCCATCTACGATCGCATCGAAGTGCTGCGCGGTCCGTCCGGGCTTTATCAAGGGACAGGCGAGCCCGGCGGCAGCGTGAATCTGGTGCGCAAGCGCCCCATGCAGGAATTCGCCTTTGGCGCGCAGGCCAGCGTCGGATCGTGGGATTACTACCGGGCCGTAGCCGATCTGAGCACGCCCTTCGATAGCGAAGGCAAGGTCCGCGGCCGCTTCATCGCCGCCTACGAAGACCGCGGCTCCTTCGTCGACCGCGTCAACTCCGAGCGGCCCACGCTCTATGGCATCGTCGAGGCCGACCTGACGCCCGCCACGACGCTGGCGGCGGGCATCACGCACCAACGCTCCCGCGTCACGCCGGCATTCGGCCTGCCCGCGTACGCCGACGGCTCGTTGCTCGAAGTGCGCCGCGGCACCAATCTCAGCGCGGAATGGAACCGCATCGAAGAGGAAACCACCGAGGTCTTTGCCGACCTGGAACACCGGCTGGATGGCGGCGGCTCCATCAAGGCAAGCGTCTTTCATCGCGACACCGATACGCCGACGCGCGTGACCACCTGGCCCAACCGCGCCGTCGATCCGGTCACCGGCGACACCAACCTCATCGCCTGGTCGTACCGCAACCACTGGAAGACCACCGGCGCGGACGCGCACGTCAACCTGCCGTTCGAAGCCTTCGGCCGCGAACACAGCGTGCTCGTGGGCACCGACTACAGCTACACGCGCAAGCAATTCAACTACGGCGGCGGCGCAATCTTCCCGACCAACGTAAATGACCCGATCATCGACATGCCGCAGCCCGAGATGGAACAGGTCAACGGCAACGACGGTCGCACCAGCGAATTCGGTCTGTACACGCGTGCGAACATCCAGGCGACCGATCATTTGAAGGTCATCGCGGGCGCGCGCCTGTCGTGGTGGAAGAACGACGCACGCAACGCCAACCAGTACTTTGGCGACTTCAGCCAGGCGACGACGCGCATCGACGCGCGCCCCTCGCCCTATGCCGGACTGGTGTACGAACTGACGCCGCAGTTGTCCGCCTACGCCAGCTACACCAGCATATTCCAGCCGCAGACCGACATCGACGCGCAGGGCAATACGCTGTCGCCGCGCGTGGGACGACAGATCGAAACGGGCCTTAAAGGCGCATTCATGGACGGCGCGCTCAACGCGCACGCCGCCCTGTTCCAGATCGTGGACCGCAACCGGGCGATGAGCGACCTGAACAATCCGATGTATTCGGTGGCCGCGGGCAAGGTGCGCAGCCAGGGCTTCGAGACCGAGATCAGCGGATCGCCGCTGCCGAACTGGGACATCGTGGCCGGCTATGCCTACACGCAGACCAAATACCTGGAGGCGAGCCAAGCCCAGGAAGGACTCTCGTACAGCACCATCACCCCGCGTCACGCCATCAACCTCTGGACCCGCTACCGCTTCACCCAGCCGGCATTGGAAGGTTTCAGCGTGGGCACGGGCGTACGCTGGAACAGCGGCAACTATCTGCAAAGCGGCAACGTGCGTTGGGAACAGGGCAGCTATGCGCTCGTCTCGGCGCAGATCGGCTACCGCTACAACCGCCACGTCGAAGGCACACTCACCGTCGACAACCTGTTTGACCGCAAGTATTACGAAAAGCTTGGCGGCGCGTCGCGGCAGAACTACTACGGTCAGCCGCGCAGCGTAATGCTGACCGTGCGGTATCAGTATTGACTCAGCGCGCTTCCTTCAGCAACGTCCGGACGTCCTCCCGCCGGCCCTCGTCAGCGACTTCGCGGCCGGGCCGGGGCGGGGCTTTCAGCGCCTTTTCCAGGTACGGAATCGCTTCGGACTTGCGGTTCCGGTACACCAGGTAATCCGCATAG
>CBHWAL010000374.1:0-5182 GCA_966111495.1 uncultured Achromobacter sp.
GCGCTTCCAGCCGCCGAACGAATGCCACGCCATGGGTACGGGGATCGGCACGTTGATGCCCACCATGCCCACCTTGATCTGGCGGGCGAACGCGCGCGCCACGCCGCCGTCGGACGTAAAGCACGCCACGCCGTTGCCGAATTCATGCGCATTGATGAGTTCCACCGCGCTGGCGAAATCCGGCACGCGCACGATGCACAGCACCGGTCCGAAAATCTCTTCGCGGTAGATGTTCATGGCGGGCTTCACGTTGTCGAACAGCGTGCCGCCCAGGAAGAATCCTTTCTCGTTGCCCGCCACCTTCAGGTCGCGGCCGTCCACCACCAGGTCGGCGCCGCTGGCGATGCCGTCCTCGATGTAGCCCATCACCTTCTTGCGGTGCTGCGCCGTCACCAGCGGACCCATCTCGGCGTCGGACTGCATGCCGTCCTTAACCACCAGCGCCTTCACGCGCGGCGTGAGGCGTTCGACGACCTTGTCGGCCACGTCGCCCACCGCCACGGCCACCGAGATGGCCATGCAGCGCTCGCCCGCCGAACCGTAAGCCGCGCCCATCAGCGCGTCGGTCACCTGATCCAGGTCCGCATCGGGCATGACCACCAGATGGTTCTTGGCGCCGCCCAGGGCCTGCACGCGTTTGCCGCGCTTGGTGCCTTCGGCGTAGATGTATTCGGCGATCGGCGTGGAGCCGACGAAGGACAGGGCCTCGACGTCGGGGTGCGAGATCAGCGCGTCAACCGCCAGCTTGTCGCCGTGGACGACGTTGAAGACGCCGGGGGGCAGACCCGCTTCGGTGAGCAGCTCGGCCAGGCGCACGGACGCGGACGGGTCGCGCTCGGACGGCTTGAGCACGAAGGTGTTGCCGCAGGCAATGGCGACCGGGAACATCCAGCACGGCACCATCATCGGGAAGTTGAAAGGCGTGATGCCGGCCACGACGCCCAGCGCCTGGCGCATGCTCCAGTTGTCGATGCCGCCGCCGATCTGGTCGGAATACTGGCCTTTGAGCAGTTGCGGAATGCCGCAGGCGAATTCGACGATCTCGATGCCGCGCATCACTTCGCCCTTGGCGTCCGAGAACACCTTGCCGTGTTCGCGCGTGATCAATTCGGCCAGTTCGTCCTGATGCTGGTCCAGCAGCGCCTTGAAGTTGAAGAGGATGCGGGCACGCTTGAGCGCCGGCGTTTCGGACCAAGCCGGAAAGGCCGCCTTGGCGGCGGCCACGGCCAGCGCCACGTCGTCGTTGGACGCCAGCGGGATCGACGAGGCGATTTCGCCGGTGGCCGGATTGAAGCCGTCGGTGTAGCGGCTGTTGCCGCCGTCGTAGGGTTGGCCGTTGATGAAATGGGGAATCTTCTTCATGGATGCAAGGCTCGGTGATTCGTCAAAAATGCGGCTGGGCGGCCTGTGGCCGCCCATGTGCGGTTGTCGCCCCGGGCCGCGTGGCGGGGGGCGGGAGAGGAAGGATCAGGCAACCTCTTTCAGGATTTTGCCGATCTGTTCGAAGATCTGGCCGATCTGTGCTTCGTCGATGATGAGCGGCGGCGAGACGGCGATGATGTCGCCGGTATAGCGCACCATCAGCCCGCTGTCGAAGCAGCGCTGGAAGACTTCGGCGGCGCGTGCGCCGGGGGCGCCCGCGCGCGGGGCCAGTTCAATGCCGGACACCAGGCCCAAGTTGCGCACGTCGATGACGTTGGGCGCGCCCTTCAGGCTGTGCGCGGCGTCCTGGAACGCGCCCGACAGCTTGCGGGCGCGGCCAAAGAGGTCCTCGCGGCGGTAGATGTCCAGCGTAGCCAGGATGGCGGCGGCGGCCAGCGGGTGCGCCGAATAGGTGTAGCCGTGGAAGAACTCGATGCCGCCCGCGGGGCCGTTGACGATGGCGTCGTGCACTTCGCGCTTGACCGCGACGGCGCCGGCCGGCACGGCGGCGTTGCTGACGCCCTTGGCCATGGCGATGATGTCCGGCGTCACGCCGAAGAACTCAGAGGCCGTGGCCGCGCCCAGGCGGCCGTACGCGGTGATGACCTCATCGAAAATCAGCAGGATGCCGTGCTTGGCGGTGATCTCGCGCAGCTTTTCCAGATAGCCCTTGGGCGGAATCAGCACGCCGGTGGAACCGGCCATGGGCTCGACGATCACGGCGGCGATGGTCGACGCGTCGTGCAAGGCGATGATGCGCTCGAGCTCCTCGGCAAGGTGCGCGCCCCACGCGGGCTGGCCCTTCGAGTAGGCATTCTGCTCAATGTTGTGGGTGTGTGGCAGGTGGTCCACGGCGGGCAGCAGGGCGCCCGAGAACGTCTTGCGGTTGGCCGAGATGCCGCCCACCGAGATGCCGCCAAAGCCCACGCCGTGGTAGCCGCGTTCGCGGCCGATCAGGCGGGTGCGCTGGCCTTCGCCGCGCGCGCGGTGGTAGGCCAGGGCAATCTTCAGCGTGGTGTCGACCGATTCGGAGCCCGAGTTCGTGAAGAACACGCGGTCCATTCCTTGCGGCATCAGGCCCGCGACCGCGGTCGCGGCCTCGAACGCCAGCGGGTGGCCCAGCTGGAAGCCCGGCGCGTAGTCCATGATGCCGGCCTGGCGGGCGATCGCCTCGACGATCTCTTCACGGCCATGCCCGGCATTGACGCACCACAGGCCCGCCGTGCCGTCCAGGATCTGGCGGCCGTCCGTGGATGTGTAGTACATGCCTTTGGCCTTCGCCAGCATGCGCGGCTGGGCCTTGAACTGCTTGTTGGCCGTAAAGGGCATCCAGAGATGGGACAGGTCGGGCAACTGGGCGGGGGCGTTCATGGTGACTCCAGGAGGGGGACAACCGCGGCCGCCGCGAAACGCGTGCGGGCAGCGGGATTCGGACGATTCTGGAACGTCGCGCAGCGAATGAAAATATACAATCCGCGCATTTGCCGCTAACTGTATAGTTGAGAGCGTTGCAACTGTACAGTTAGCCCGTGATCGACTTCCAACCTGTCCGCGGCCGCGGGGCCGCGCCCACCCTCGTCGAACAGCTCGTCGCCGCGATCCTGCGCGCCGTCGAGGCGCAGACGCTGCGTCCGGGTATGTCCCTACCCTCGGTCCGCGAGTTCGCGCGCCAATACGGCGTCAGCACCTTCACCGTGGCCAGCGCTTACAGCCGGCTGGTTTCGCAGGGGTGGCTGGCGGCGCGTCCCGGCGCGGGCTACCGGGTGGCGTCGCCCGACGCGCCCGCCCGCCGGGCCGAACCCCTGTCCTGGGAGCCGCCGCGGCTGAACGCGGGGTGGCTGCTATCGGACATCTTTGCCGACCATTCCATCCCCATCAAATCGGGGTGCGGCTGGCTGCCCGGCGAATGGCTGAACGAAGAAGGGTTGCACATGGCGCTGCGCCACATGGGGCGCGTGCCTGCGATGCGGATCGCCAACTACGGCCACCCGTACGGCTATGCGCCGCTGCGCGAGACCATCGCGGCTAGCCTGAGCGCGCAGGGCATGGAGGTCGAGGCGTCTCAGGTGTTGCTGACGCAGGGTGTGACCCATGGGCTGGACACCGTGATCCGGACGCTGCTGCGGCCGGGCGACACGGTGGTCGTCGAGCAGCCGGCCTACGCCAACCTTCTGCAGTTGCTGCGCCTGGCGGGTCTGCGCGTTATCGCGGTGCCGCGCACGGTCGATGGCCTGGACTGCGACGCGCTCGAGCGGGCCGCGGCCCAGCACCGGCCGCGCGCGCTCTTCATCAATACCGCTTTGCAGAACCCATCGGGCGCCAGCATCACCATGGCCAACGCGTTCCGCATCCTGCAGGCGGCGGAGCGGCACGGGCTGTGGGTGGTGGAAGACGACATCTCGCGCGAACTGGCGCCGGGCGTCACGCCGATGCTGGCCGCGCTGGACGGCGCGCGCCGGGTTGTCTATCTGGGCGGCTATTCCAAGGTCATCAGTCCGTCGGTGCGGGTGGGCTACGTGGTGGCGCATCGCGATCTGGTGCGCGACATCGCGCGCACCAAGATGGCGGTGGGGCTGACGACGCCCGAGATCATGGAGCGCATCGTGCATCAGGTCATCCGCGAGGGCCGCTACCGCGCCCACATTGCCCGCACGCGCGAGCGGCTGGCCCAGGCGCACACCGAAGTCGCCGAGCAGATGCGCCAACACGGCTTCGAAATTTATGGAAAGCCGCAGGGCGGCCTGTTCCTGTGGGCGCAGGTGGCGGGACAGTGGCGTGAACGCGGCGCCAATGGGCTGGCGGAGCTGGCGCTTAAGGACGGCATCTGGCTGGCGCCCGGTTCGTACTTTGACGCGGACGAGGCCGACACGGCGTGGGTGCGCTTCAACGTGGCGTATTCGGCGGCGCCCGCGCTGTGGCGCTTCATGCGCAACGCGGGCGCGGCGTAGGCCAGCTCAGTGCTTCAGGCGCGTTCGTACGTGACGAAGTCGTAGTCGTAGCCGTTTTCGGCAGGCTGCGGTTTGCGCGCCGTTTCCTTCCACTGGAAAGACGGCAGCAGCGGAAAGAACGCGTCGCCCTCGACGTCCGCATGGACCTCGGTGGCCAGCACGCGCCGGGCCAGCGGCAGGGCCTGCGCGTAGATCTGCGCACCGCCGATCACGAAGGCTTCGTCGATGTCGCCGCAGGCGGCCACCGCGGCCTCCAGCGTGGGCGCCAGGATGGCGCCGGCGGCGCTGAAATCGGGATTGCGGCTGATGACGATGTTGCTGCGGCCGGGCAGGGGACGGCCCAGCGAGTCCCACGTCTTGCGGCCCATGATGATGGGATGGCCCAGCGTGCTGCGCTTGAAATGCGCCAGATCACCCGGCAGTTTCCAGGGCAGGGCGTTGTCGCGGCCGATGGCGCGGTTGGTGGAATAGGCGACGATCAGGGTAAGGCTGGCGGGCATGCGTGCTTGCAACGGTAAGGGTTGAGCCGGAACGACCCCGTAAGCGTAGCAAATTGCGGGAGACCGCCCGCCTGTCAGGTTGCCGCGTGTTCCAGGAATTCGGTGGCCGGCATGGGCTTGCCCAGCAGAAAACCCTGCAGCGAGTCGCAGCCCAGCCCGGTCAGGAATTTCTGCTGCGCGGCGGTCTCGACGCCTTCGGCCACGATGCGCAGGTTGAGCTGCTGCGCCAGCGCCACGATGGCCGATACGATGGCCGCATCCTCGTTGTCGTTGTCCAGCTGGTTCACAAAGCCGCGATCGATCTTCAGTTCG
>CBHWAL010000375.1:0-5136 GCA_966111495.1 uncultured Achromobacter sp.
GCCCGTCCTGACCAACCGTCAGGTCACCGCCCGCGTCGGCGCGAAGCGTGCCGTTGGCGACCGTCTTGCCGTTCAGTTGGACGTCGGTTCCAGCAGACAGCTGGATGTCGGTTTCACCAGACACGGTGCCGTTTGCGATCAGCTTGCCGCCAGCCTGGCCGTCGAGTTGCTGCGCGGACTGCAGGACGCTGTCCTTGCCGAGCGTGATGTCGCCGCCACTGACGGCTTTCAACGTACCGGCGTCGGCCAGCACGGTGCCATCCACGCGCAGGTTGCCTTGGGTGTTGATCTGCGCGGACTGCCCTGCGATAAAGGCGCCGGCGAGCGATGCGTCGCCGGCAACGATTGTGGCCGAGCCGTCCGCTTGGATGCGCGATGCGGAAGACGCCGTCAAGGTCTCGCCCGCCTGCACCTGCAGATTGCCGGTAGCGAGGGTTGCGCCGTCGAGCTGGACGTTGCGCGCCGCCTGCAGCGACAGGTCCTTCAGGGACGTGACCTTGCCCGAGCTTTGCAGGTCGCCGCCGGCGGTCAGGCCAACGTTGCCGGCCGCTGCCACCTGAGCCTTCGAACCAACGGATACGTCGCCGCCCGCAGAGAGTTTCATGCCGCCGAAAGCGGCCGAGACCGTGCCATCCACCGCCAATTTCTTGCCCGCCGTGAGCGTGGTGTCGCCGTTGGCGCGCAGCGTGCCGGCCAGCGCCAGGTCGCCGCCCGCCTTCGCGGCAACCGCGCCTTCGGCGTCCCACTGGGCGGGCGCCTCCATGCGCAGGTCGCGCGTGGCGTCGATGGCGATGCGACCGGTGGACGATCCCTTGCCCGTCACGCGTGCGTCGCGACCTGCCATCAGCGACACGTCGCCGCGTGCGCCGACGAGGCCGCCCAGGTTCAGATCCGCTCCCGCGCGGATTTGGGCGGTTCCGCCCGATTGCAATTGCGCGGTCGCGCCAGTGGTCAGATCGCCGGCTGCCTGCGCGTGCAACGCGCCCGCAGCGGTGACCTGGCCGGGCAGCACGACGTCGCGGCCTGCCTTCAATGCAATGGCGCCCTTGGCGGTGACCAGACCGCTGGATGCCGAGCCGGCCTGCGCCGCGCCCGCGGCGTTGGATGCCCCGCCTGCCGCGCCCGCTGCGCCGCCGTTGCCGGCGTTTGAACCGCCCGCCGACGAACCCGCGCCGGCGCCGCCCGAGGCCGAACCGCTGGAGCCGCCCGTGCCAGCTCCGCCCCCGGCCGCAGGCGCCTCACCGCCGATCCGCATCGTGCGTCCGGACTCAACCCGCACATCCTGCCCGCCCATCAGTAGCGAGCCGCCCAGCGACAAATCCTGCCCCGCCGCCACGCGCAGCGCGCCCTGCGTCTGCAATGCTCCTTGCGCGGCCACCTTCACATCGCCCGCCGCGTTCACATCAACCGAACCGCCCGCCCCCACCGCGCCCGTGATGCCGGCGTTGCGGCCGGCCACAAGCGCAACGTTGCCCCCGGCCTGTGCTGCGCCGTCCACTGCCACGTCGCGTCCCGATGCCAGCCGCAGATTGCGCGCGGCCTGCACGGCGGCGCTGGGTGCGATGCGGACGTCGCCCGATGCGCTGACCTCCAGGTCGCCGGTCAGCGCGACAAGGTTGCCGCCCACGTTCACGCCGACACCGGCCTCGGTGCCGATCAGCCGGATGCTGTTGGCGTACATGCCGCCCAGCGCCGCAGTGTCCAGCGCCACCACGGGGGCCGGGCCCTCGCCCGCGCGGGCCGTCGCATTGCCGGTCGCGTAGTCCACGCGCGCCGCGCCCGCCGTGACGTTGAGCCGGTCGGCCCACACGCCTGCGTTGATTTCCAGCGTGCGCGCGATGAGGTCGACTTGGCTGGCGGCAGTGCCATTCAGCCCTTCGCCTTCAATGCGAAGCTTGCCGCCCACGACGTCCAGCGCGATGTTGCCGTCAGGTCCGACCTGCGGGCGGCCCGTGGTGAGCGTGGCGCGGTCCGCGTTCAGAAAGCCGCAGCCGTTGCAGGTGATGCCTGCCGGGTTGGCGACGATGACGTTGGCGCGGTTGCCGGCGACTTCCAGCGTGCCCATCAGTTGCGACGGGTTGGGCGCCGTGACCTGATTCAGGATCGTGGTGGCGCGCTGGTTGCCCAGCATGACGTTGCCGGCAACCTGGCCAGCCAACTGCGTCTGGCTGGCGCCACCGCTGTTGTTCAGCACCACGCCCGACGGCCCCACGTTGAATTGCGTGTAGCGTTGTTGGAGACCCCGCCCGCCGACGGCGGCGCGATGTTCACGACGGGCACGCCGTTGCTGACGCCCACGATCGGCTTCTGGCCAGGCACGCTCTTGTCCACGGAAATCGGCAGCGTCTGCGCCAGCACGGGCGTCCAGACTTGCGTGAAGACGATGGACCAGACGATCAACGAACGAAGCTTGGACATCATGTGCACCTGACGGGGAACAGCGGATTCAGAACTCGAACATCAGGGCCATCGCGAAGACGGTCGATGCGGTTTTGAGCGATTCGGGTTTTTTCAAAGGCCAGCCGGCGGACAGGTCGTAGCTGGCGTTGACGTACGGAATGGACAGGCGTCCGCGCAGACCGGCGACGGCGCCGACCAGCGTGCGGCCGGACAGATACGCGGCGGACGGGCCGCCAACTCGGCCGACGTCCAGGCCGGTGTAGAGCTGTTGTCCGGGCAGACCCGTCACGGCATCGAGGTTGAACGACAGGTCGTTGCGCAACGTCCAGCCGTCTTCGGCGGCAAGCGTCATCTGGCCGTCGAAGCCGCGCACGGCGTAGCGGTTTCCGATCGTGAAGTAGTCGGCGGGCACGATGGCCGTCTTGGCGTGCTGGATCTGCCAGTTGGCCTGATAGGCCAGGGATTGCTCGGCGATCTGGAACGGCAGATACAGCCCCGCGTTGGCGGTGAGGATGGTGCTGCGCCCGTTCCAGTCGGGATCGCCGTAGACGTAGCCGGGCTGGTCGGAGAACTGCGGCAGCGTGCCGCGCACGCCGCCGCCGATGTCGAGCACCGCGCGACCGACGTAGTGGCGGTGCCCGTAGCCGATTTCGTAGCCGGTGACGTCGCGGCGCTGAACGTCGATGGCCACGTCGTTCAGGGTGCTGTCGGTGCGCTTGCGCAGCATGGTGAACGACAGGTTGCCCTTGTAGGCAGTGCCGCGGTACGGCACGACCGACACGCCTGCCTGGATCTGCTTGGTGGTGCCGCCGTAGACGATGGGCTCGTCGAAGCCGGCGACCGTCTGGCGGTAAGTGGATTTGCTGGCGCCGGCGAAGACGGTCCAGTAGCCGAACGGCACGCTGTAATTGATGGACGCGGCGCGCGTGTTGGAGTCGGCGTCGCGCCAGTGCGCGTTGCTGTTCCACGAGACCGACAACTGGTCGTACAGGAAGAGCGGGGAATCGAGCGTCAGGCCGGCATTGATCTGGTATTTGCCGACCGTATCCATGCCGCCGTTGTCGCCGCCCAGGTAGCCGTGCCAGCGCTTGCCGGTGCCGGGCTTGATAAGGATGTCGGAGTCGCCCAGTTCGGGCCCGGACGCGATGTCGATGGCGGCGTCGGCCTGGCTGCCAAGACGGCGGATGTTCTCAAGCGCCTGGTCCAGGTCGCGCTGGTTCAGTTCGCCGCCCGGGCCGGTGGGCAGCGCCGTGCGCCACCAGCCGATGGCGCCCTGGCTTTGCACGGCCGAGATGCGGCCGGGCAGATATTTCAGCGTCAATGTCCCGGCGGCCAGCGATTGCTCGGGCACGACCACGCGCGCGGTGACCAGGCCATCGTCGATCAGCAAGCCGATCAGGTGTTCCTGCAACGCGCGCAATCCGCGGCCGCCAACGCATTCTCCGAGGACGGTAGCCGTAGCGCTGGCCAGGCGTTCCGGCGGTTCGGCGCCCTCCCAGATGACTTCACCGATGGCAAAGCATGGCGTCTCAACCGGCAGCACCAGCCCGCGCGAAGGATCGGCGGGCGGCGCCGACAGCACGTCGGGCCGTTCGGCGGCGCGGGCTCGTTGCGCGTCGATTTCCTGCTCTTGGCGACGCTGGATGTCGGTGGCGCGCTGGGCGGCTTCCGGTACTGATTGAGCCCACGTGGACCCCGCGCCCGCCAGCGCGACCATCGTCGCCAATATCAACCCCGCCCGCTGAAAGTGCTGCGATCCGCTCATACGACTGGACGCCAACGGCCAGCCGCCGTGCGTCATCTCCTATTACTCGAATTGGGGTGGGATTTTGCTGGTCAATACTGTTTATTTCAATATATATCCATTGTTTCCGATTCGATTTTTATGGCAAAGCGATTTTTTGTTGTACGTATGGATCACGTTGCCAACTTTTATTGATATTTCTCAGGACGGAAATTCGCAGTCGTAACAAATCGACGTCGAAGCGCGAACCACGCATTTACATCAGACGCCTTTGTAAATCGCCGCCGTGGACACACAAATCAGAGAAATCCGAAAACTCGGGCCGGGTTATCCCGGATGCCGGTATATCCACAAATCGTCAATAATTCGCCAACGTTTTGTTGCCGATCCGTCCCCTTGCCTGACTCACCCATGCCTGTATCCGTCCGGGACGCCATCGTTTCGTCTTCCCACCTCGCCTCGTCCGCCCCTGAGCTGTCAGAGGTCGAGTTCGGCCTGATCATCGCGTCGCATGCGTTCAATCGCTGGATGGTGCGTTGCATGGCTTGCGCGGGACTGCCCGAACTGACGTCGCTGGACATCCTGGTGCTCAACCATGTGTTCCATCGGGGCCGGGGCAAGAAACTGGCGGACATCTGCTTCACCCTGAATGTCGAAGACACCCACCTGGTGAACTATTCGCTCAAGAAGCTGGAGCGCCTGGGCGTCGTCCAAAGCGCCAAGACCGGCAAGGAAGTGATCTACACCACGACCGACGCCGGCGCGGCCGCGATCCAGCGGTACGCCGACGTACGCGAGCAGTGCCTCGTCAAGCCGTTCATCGACTCCCCCGCCGCGGACGACGCCAGCCATCAGCTGGCCAACACCCTGCGCGCCCTCTCGGGCCTGTACGACCAAGCCGCCCGCGCCGCCACCTCGCTGTGAGAATCCACGTTGTCTAGCACCCCCGCTTCTTCTACCGCCCCGCTGTTGTCCGTGCGCGGCGTATCGGT
>CBHWAL010000376.1:0-5096 GCA_966111495.1 uncultured Achromobacter sp.
TGAGGTCGTCGCCGGGCGTCATGGAGCCGCCGAGCGCCATGCTGGCCATGTCGAAATCGTACTCGTCCATGCGCCGGCGATATTGCGCAGCGTCGACGATGCGGGAGAAGGCCCGGATGCCGAGCCGCTTCAGGTTTTCCTGGAAGGGCTGGGTGTGCGGCTGGAGGAAACCAGCCAGGGCGGATCGCGCCACATGCATGCGCTAGCCGTGGCCTACGGGCTGACCGTGGAAGGCCCAAACAACGACTTTCCGCTGCATCAATCGCCCGCGGGCGATGAGCCGGTCGTGCTGATCGCAGGCGGCATCGGCATCACGCCCATCGCGTCCATGGCTGCCGCGCTCAAGTCCGCCGGCCGCGCCTTTCATCTGCACTACTGCGGCCGCAGCAAGGACCAGCTTGCCTTCCTGCCTGAACTGCAGGCGCTGGCGGGCGACGACCTGACGCTGCACGCCGACGACGATCCGTCCTGCCGATTCGATCTGCAGGCACTGCTTGAATCGTCGAACCCGCGCCAGCACCTGTACGTCTGTGGCCCGAAGGGCCTGATCGATGCCGTCATCCAGGGCGCGCACGCGCGCCACTGGCCCGACGCCCACATCCATTTCGAACTCTTCACGACGGCCGCCGCGCAGGCCGGCGACCAGGCCTTCGAGGTCGAACTGCGCCAGTCCGGCCGCGTGCTGACGATACCCGCGGACAAGACCATCGTCGAGGTCATGGAGGACGAAGGCTGCGACCCGATGTACGACTGCAAGCGCGGCGAATGCGGCGTCTGCCAGGCCACCGTGCTGGAAGGCGAGCCCGATCACCGCGACTACTACCTGTCCGACACCGAGAAGGCCAGCGGCAAGATCATCCAGATCTGCATCTCGCGCGCCAAGTCCGCGCGCCTGGTGCTGGATCTGTAAGCCCGACGAGGAAGCCATCATGGCCAAATATCGCGACAATCCCGACGCCATCCGCGCGCTGCTCCGCGACACCGAGGTGCACAAGGACCTCTTCATCGACCAGGAACTGTTCGACCTGGAAATGGAGCGCCTGTACGCCAACACCTGGGTCTTCGTCGGCCACGACAGCCAAGTGCCGAATTCGGGCGACTACGTGACCACGACTGTGGGCAACCAGCCCGTGGTGATGGTGCGACACAGCGACAAGAGCGTGCGCGTGCTGCACAACCGCTGCCCGCACAAAGGCACCATGGTGGCGGGCGAGGCCTGCGGCAACACGGGCAAGTTCTTCCGCTGCCCTTATCACGCCTGGACCTTCAAGACCGACGGCAGCCTGCTGTCGATTCCGCTGAAAAAGGGCTACGAAAACACCGGCCTGGAAAACTGCGAAGCCAGTCAGGGCATGGCCGCCGTCAAAGACGTGCGCAACCACCGCGGCTTTGTGTTCTGCCGCCTGAATCCCGAAGGTCAGTCGTTCGAGGAATTCTTCGGCGACTCGCTCTCCACGCTGGACAACATGGTGGACCGGTCGCCGGAAGGCCGCCTGGAAGTCGCCGGCGGCGTGCTGCGCTACATGCACCGCTGCAACTGGAAGATGCTGGTCGACAACCAGACCGACACCTGCCATCCGATGGTCGCGCACGAATCGTCGGCGGGCACCGCCGTCAAGGTCTGGGAACAGGCGCCCGAAGGCACCCCCAAGCCCATGGCCGTGGAGTTGTTCGCGCCGTTCATTTCGCCGTACGAGTTCTTCGAGAACATGGGCATCCGGGTCTGGGAAAACGGCCATGGGCATACGGGCGTGTCGGACTCGATCCACGCCTCGTATTCCGGCATTCCCGGTTATTGGGAGTCGATGGTCGAGGCTTACGGCGAGGATCGCGCCAAGCAGATCCTGGGCGACGTGCGCCACAACACCGTCTACTTCCCCAACATCATGGTCAAGGGTCCGATCCAGACGCTACGGATCTTCAAGCCGATTGCCGCCGACCGCACGCTGGTGGAGTCCTGGACCTTCCGCCTGGTGGGCGCACCGGACCTGCTGCTGGAACGCACCCTCATGTACAACCGGCTCATCAATGCGCCGACGTCCGTGGTGGGCCACGACGACCTCGAAATGTACGAACGCGCGCAGGACGGCCTGCATTCGCGTGCGCGGGACTGGGTGAACGTGGGGCGGCTCTACGCGCCTGGCGAGCAGGACCAGAAGAACGTCGTCACCAATGGCACCAACGAATGGCAGATGCGCAACCAGTACCGCGCATGGGGCCGCTACATGACCGGACCGGAGTCGGTATGAGCGCAAGCGACCGCGAGTTGATCGATTTTGTCTACGCCGAGGCGCGCCTGCTCGACGAGCTGCGCTTCGAGGACTGGCTGGACCTGTACACCGAGGACGGCCACTACTGGATGCCGCTGGCGCACGGCCAGACCGACGCAAAGCTGCATGCGTCGCTGATGTACGAGGACAAGCTGCTGCTGCGCGTGCGCGTGGAACGGCTGGCGGGACAGCGTACCTTTTCGCAGCAGCCCAAGAGCCGCTGCCATCATTTGCTGCAGGCGCCCACGGTAGAACATGGCCATCCCGAGGCCGCGCCCGCCGAAGGACGTTACGTGGTGCGCACCGCCTTCCATTACGTGGAGACGCGGCAGGACGCGCAGACGCTGTTTGCGGGCTGGGCCACGCATCATCTGGTGGAACAGGACGGCGCGCTGCGCATCCGGCTCAAACGCGTGGACCTCGTCAATTGCGACGCGGCCTTCGGCAACATCCAACTGTTCATGTAGGAGCAGACCGTGACTGCCACCGTCCACCAGGCCTTTGCCGACACCGCCGCCCGCCACGGCGGCCAGCCGTTCCTGTGCATCCTGCCCGAAACCGCCGAGGCCTATGCCATCGCGGCAGGAGAGCTGTCGTATGCCGCAGCGGCCGACGCCATCGAGACCCTGCGCGCCGCGTATGCCAGCGCCGGCTACGGCCACGGCCACCGCGCGGGCCTGCTGCTGGAGAACCGGCCCGCCTTCTTCCTGCACTGGTTCGCGCTCAATGCGCTGGGCGTGTCGGTCGTGCCGATCAACCCGGACTTGCGCGCAGCCGAACTGGAATACCTGGCCGGCCACTCCGAGATCGCGCTGGCGGTCGCGTTGCCCGGTCGTCACGGGGACCTGCAGGCCGCCGCGCAACGCGCGGGCCGCGAGCTGCGCGTGATGGGACCGGACGATGCGCCGCCCGCCGCGCCGTTCCCGGCGCCGTTGCAAGGGACGGCACTGTCGGAACTGACCGAGTGCGCGCTGCTCTACACGTCCGGCACCACCGGCCGGCCCAAGGGCTGCATCCTGCCCAACCGCTATTTCCTGCATGCAGGCGGATGGTACGCGCGCATCGGCGGGCTTGCTGCGCTGCGGCAGGGCCAGGAGCGCATGCTGACGCCGCTGCCGCTGGTCCATATGAACGCCATGGCGTACTCGGCGATGGCGATGGTGCTGACGGGCGGCTGCCTGATTCCGCTGGACCGCTTCCATCCCCGCTCATGGTGGGACAGCGTGCGCGAATCGCGCGCGACCGTCCTGCACTACCTGGGCGTCATGCCCGCCATCCTGATGAAGGCCGAGCCCACCCCGCGGGATCTGCAGCCGGCCATCCGCTTCGGCTTCGGCGCGGGCGTGGACCGCAAGCTGCATGCGCCGTTCGAGGCGCGATTCGGCTTTCCGCTGCTGGAGGCCTGGGCCATGACCGAGACCGGCGCGGGCGCCGTCATCATCGCCAACCAGGAACCGCGCCACGTCGGCACCAGCAGCTTCGGCAGCGAGGAAGCCGACGTCGAGGTGCGCATCGTGACCGACGCGGGCGAACCGGCCGCCATCGGCGAACCCGGCGAACTGCTGGTGCGCCACGCCGGGGAAGATCCGCGCTATGGCTTCTTTGCCGGCTACCTGAAGGACGAGGCCGCTACCAACGAAGCCTGGGAAGGCGGCTGGTTCCACACCGGCGACATCGTGCGCCGCGAAGCCGACGGCGCGCTGCGTTTCGTGGACCGCAAGAAGAACGTGATCCGGCGCAGCGGCGAGAACATCTCGGCCGTGGAAGTGGAAAGCGTGCTGATGCAGCATCCGCTGGTCAAGGCCGTGGCGGTGGCCGCCGTGCCGGACCCGGTGCGCGGCGACGAGGTCCTGGCCTGTGTGGTGCCCGAGGCCGCGCCTGCCGACGCGGACGCGATGGCCGAGGCCGCGCGCAGCATCGTGCAATGGTCGCTGTCGCAGCTGGCGTATTACAAGGCGCCCGGCTATGTTGCGTTCGTGGACAGCCTGCCGCTCACCACCACCAACAAGATCCAGCGCGGCGAGATGAAGGCGCTGGCGCCCGGCCTGCCCGGCACGGCGCGCTGCGTGGACACGTGCCATCTGAAGAAGCGTCCCGCCGAAGGGGCCCACCGATGAGCCGCCTGGGCTACGACGGCGTCGTGGCGGCCCTCCCCGTCACAATTCCGTACGAACGCTATTCCACGCATGCCGCGCACTGGTGGCTGGGCCGCGCGCTGGGCGCGCTGATCCGGCAATCGGGCCTGGCCAAGACCGACGTCGACGGCCTGTGCGTGTCCAGCTTCACCCTGGCGCCCGACACCGCGGTCGGTCTGGTCCAGCACCTTGGCATGACGCCGCGCTGGCTCGATCACATCCCGATGGGCGGCGCCAGCGGCGTGGCCGCGCTGCGCCGCGCCGCGCGGGCCGTGCAGGCGGGCGACGCCAACGTCGTGGCCTGCCTGGCCGGCGACACGAATCACGTGGACTCGTTCCGCAACACGGTCAGCCAGTTCTCGCGCTTTGCGCAGGACGCCGTCTACCCGTACGGCGCCGGCGGCCCGAACGCCAGCTTCGCGCTGCTGACCACCAACTACATGCGCGAGACGGGCACCACCCGCGAGGATTTCGGCAAGCTCTGCGTGGCCCAGCGCGACAATGCCCTGCGCTATCCGCACGCGCTGATGAAAAAGCCGCTGACGCTGGCGCAGTATCTGGAGGCGCGCGTCATCACCGAGCCGATCCACCTGTTCGACTGCGTCATGCCGTGCGCGGGCGCCGACGCGTTTCTGGTCATGACCGAGGACCGCGCCCGCGCGCTTAAGCTGCCATACGCGCGCATCCAGTC